>JBKJMC010000151.1:0-3397 GCA_046596615.1 Ilumatobacteraceae bacterium
ACCTTCCGCGAACGGGTCGCCGACCGTCATTGCGCTAGCGGCCGCGCCCGCGATCGCTTCGGCTTCTTCCATTCGTGCGCGTGGTACCAGCATGCGTGTCAGCGCCGAACATGTCTGACCCGAGTTCAAAAATGCTTTGCCAACGCCATCGCGAACCGCTTTTGTGAAACCCTTTTCATCCAAGTCATCGAGAATCACGTTGGCCGACTTGCCGCCAAGTTCTAGCGTGACCTTCTTGACGGTCTCGGCACCAACTTGCAAAACGCGCTTGCCCGCGCGCGTAGAACCAGTGAATGAAACCATGTCAACGTCTGGGTGCGCGGCCATTGCCTCACCAACCACGGGGCCAAGGCCCGAGACCAAGTTAAATACGCCGGCAGGTAAGCCGACTTCGTCGATGATGTCGGCCAAAATAAATGCATCAACTGGCGCAACTTCGCTCGGTTTCAGCACGATCGTGCAACCAGCGACCATCGCGTAGGCGATCTTGGCAGAGATCTGATGTAACGGATAGTTCCATGGCGTGATGCAGGCTACGACGCCAACAGGCTCCCGCACGACCAGCGACGAGCCGATCATTTTTTCGAATTCGAACGTCTCGCTGATCGCTGCGGCCTGGTTAAAACTGTTTATCGGCAAGCCAACTTGCACCAGCTGCGACAACCACTTGACCATGCCGGTCTCGCGCGAGATCGTGGTGGCTATTTCGTCCATGCGGGCGCCGAGGGCCTCGCCGATGCGCTTTACAAACTTGGCCCGCTCTTCGATCGATGTCTCCGACCATGGCTCGAATGCGGCCTTCGCGGCGGCGACTGCGGCGTCAACATCTTTTGCGGTCCCTGATGGGATTGTGGCCATGACCTCTTCGGTGATCGAGTCAAATACTTGCAGAGTGCCGCAACTTGGCTCCACCCAAGCGCCGTTAATGTAAAACTTGTTGAAGTTGATGATGCTGCTGCTCATGGCGACTCTCCTAATAATTTGAGATCTCTTGGTGACTCGACTGTAGCGGCGTCGCATCGCCGCGAACCACGTCGAGTCGTCTAAAGTTGCGCGGTGAACCCAAAACGATCGATCTTGTTTTTGCAGGTCACGGTCGGCGTCTTGGCCTCGGGCTACGGCGTCATGTTCACGATGCTCGACGACTGGCGAGATAGGTACGGCATCGCCGAGTCGAAGCTTGGAATCATTGTTGCGGTCGGCTTTTTTACGTCTTTCGTGGCACAGTTGACGATTGCCCCGATGGCCGACAAGGGGTTTGCGCGCAGGCTTTTAACCCTCGGCGTGTTGGCCAATGTGGTCGGCGCTCTGGTCATGGCCGAGGGCACGACGCTGAATGCCTTCTTGACCGGACGATTCTTGATGGGAATCGGCGCTGGCATGGCGATACCCGCTATTCGGCGCATTGTCGTTGTCGCAGACCCCCAAAACATAGGCAAAAATTTGGGGCGCGGAGTTTCGATCGAGGTTGGCGGCTTTGCTCTTGGGCCACTGCTCTCGGCAGTAACAGTTGGCAGGTTTGGGCTGGCCGCTCCGTTTTTGGTTATTACTGTGGTGCTCACGGCGTGCGTGATTGCGATGCCGCTCTTGCACATCCCCGAAACACCCGTCGAGGATCGCCCAACGGAAAGATTTGCTCTCGACTTGCTAAAAAATAGGGCGCTCGTCGGCGCGATCATGATCGGCCTTGCGCTGTACTTGATGATCGGCACATTTGATCCGCTGTGGGCCGTGATGATGAAGGATATGAACGCGCCAAATTGGGTTGGCAACGGGGGCATCGCCATCTTCGGCCTACCCTGGATTTTATTCGGTACCGTCGGCGGCAAGATCGCCGAACGCCACGGACCGTTTCGTGTCAGCGCGCTCGGCCTCGGTCTCGGAGCTGTTTACATGTTTGCCTACGGCGCACTTGGCAGCCCCTACTTGATGCTCAGTCTCGCATTCTCGCAATCGATCTTAGATGCGCTAACAGTCACGGGCACGGGCATCGCCGTCGCGCAAGTCGCGCCGATCGAGCGACAAGCCGGCGCGGCTGGATTACTCGGCGGCTTGCAGACTCTCACGGGCGGTATCGCCGCGACGCTCGCTGGTTTTACATACGAACATTTTGGTCGCACCATTGCGTTTTCGATCACCGGCGCCGTGATGGCGATGTTGGTCGCGTTTGGATGCGTGCTCGCGGGGCCGGTGTGGATGCGCAGACCGGTCAATAGTGGTTTGGTCACGCCAGCGCAATAGATTCACGATATGGAATTTAGATATCTCGGACGCAGTGGACTTAAAGTATCGGCCATCAGTTACGGCAACTGGATAACTCACGGCAGTCAAATAGAAGAAGACACGGCAGGCGAATGCGTGAAGCGCGCGCTCGAGTTGGGCATCACAACATTCGATACCGCGGACGCTTACGCGGGCACCAAGGCGGAGGGCGTGCTCGGCCGAGCGCTCGCGGGTGTGAGCCGCCAAAGCGTTGAGATCTTTACGAAGGTGTACTGGCCGACCGGCAAGGGCCCGAACGATCGCGGACTATCGCGCAAGCACATCGTCGAGTCGATCAACGGATCGCTGCGGCGCCTCGGCACCGACTACGTCGACTTGTACCAAGCCCACCGCTTTGATGTTGAGACGCCGCTCGAAGAGACCATGCTCGCATTCGCAGACATCGTGCGCCAGGGCAAGGCCCTATATATAGGTGTGTCTGAGTGGACTGCCGACGAGATCGCCCGCGGCGCCCAACTCGCCCGCGAACTGCACGTGCCGTTCATATCTAACCAGCCGCAGTATTCGATGCTATGGCGAGTGATCGAGAAAGAAGTCGTGCCAGCCTGCGAGCGCGAAGGGCTGTCGCAAATCGTGTGGTCGCCGATTGCCCAGGGAGTGCTCACCGGCAAATACCTTGCGGGCGAACCGCCGCCAGATGGCTCGCGCGCCACCGATGAGTTGAGCGGCAAGAATTTTATAAAGAGATGGTTGAACGATCCGGTACTTACCAAGGTGCAAAACCTGCGTCCGATCGCCGATCGGGTTGGCTTGACGATGGCACAGTTGAGCGTGGCGTGGGTATTACAAAACAAGAACGTCGCTTCGGCGATTGTCGGTGCGTCAAGGCCATCACAACTCGACGAAAACGTCAAGGCTGTCGATGTCAAGCTCGAGCCAGAGGTAATGCAAGCAATCGATGTTGCACTTGGTGACGTGGTCCTGAGCGACCCGCGCCTAACAGAGTCTCCGAAGCGCCGACCGTAAAATTTTGTCTCGCCGTTACGGGCCCGAAAAAACCCCGTTACGATCTTTGCCCTGAATCGGGCTCGGCTCGCCTTCGAAGCGGGCGATCTCGGCGCGACCGACTACGTGCCAGTGCACCTCATCCGGGCCGTCGGCCAAACGCAGCGTG
>JBKJMC010000173.1:0-2832 GCA_046596615.1 Ilumatobacteraceae bacterium
GCCTAGCTTTGTAAGCGCCCCGCGAAAACTCGGGATCAGGGGCAGCACGAAAAAATAAATCACTCCGGAGAACAGCACATACTTGAAGCCTTTAAAAGTTGCTCGTAGCCCAGAGAGTCTTGCCCGCCGTGTTGTAGCCGTCACATCAATAGCGTAGATGCTGGGACAGCGCGCTTCCGACAGGTCGCCAGTTCGCGCAACTCGCAGTCTTGGTTAGGTTATGGTGTCGCGCAATAACTAGCGTTTACCCCATGGCGCCGACCGCAACTCCCGATTTAGCCCGCGCGGCGGAAGTGATAATTCTCACCGACGGCGTGGTCGGCAAGGGCGTGCGCCAACTTGCGTCAACCGGCGGGCCAGATGTGCAGCAGCAACTCGCATATGACATTGCGCACAGCGCATCTGCCGTCGAGATGGCGCGCTCGATGCTCGACTACGGCGCCAAGGGCAATGCCGAAGGATTACTGACGTGCGCCTTCGTCGCCGACATGTTGCACGACGTGATGTCGCGATTCGTCGGTCGTGAACAGCAGTGGGGTCTTGCCACCAACCCGCTTGGGGACGCCTACGATTTTTTAGTTAAGTTCCGCGACCCGCAATTTGTCGCCTCGCTGGCGACGTTGCAAGGCCCTCGCCACCTCGAAGACGAGTTCGAGATGGTGCAAGACTCATTCAGAAGTTTTGCCACAAACGAAATCGCTCCGCGTGCAGAACACGTGCATCGTTTCAACGAGGACGTACCAGAAGAAATCATTTCTGGACTAGCAGAGATCGGCGCGTTCGGTCTTTCGGTGCCGGCAGAGTATGGTGGCTTCTCAGAGGGCGGCGATGGCGAGTACATGGCCAGCTGCATTGCCACAGAGGAACTCTCGCGAGCGTCGTTGGGTATCGGCGGTTCCCTGATCACTCGTCCAGAAATTTTGACGCGGGCACTTGTCGCCGGGGGAACCGAGGCGCAAAAGCAATATTGGTTGCCGCGGCTCGCTACCGCTGAAGTCATGGCCGCTGTCGCCGTCACCGAGCCCGATTACGGAAGCGATGTAGCCAACATCAAAACCACCGCAGTACCCGCACGAAATGCCGAAGGCATCGACGGATACGTGATAAATGGCGTCAAGACCTGGTGCACTTTCGCTGCGCGCGCCAATGTCTTGATGTTGCTCGCGCGCACAGATGCCGATCGCACCAAAACGCATCGCGGATTGAGCGTATTCATTGTCCCCAAGCCGCGCGGCGATGCCCACGGTTTTCAATTTGCGCAACCCGATGGCGGCAAATTGGAAGGCCGCCCAATCGACACCATTGGCTACCGCGGCATGCACTCTTACGAGATCGCGCTCGAAAACTGGTGGGTGCCTGCAGATCATCTGATCGGCGAACGAGACGGACTCGGCAAAGGCTTCTATTACCAAATGGGCGGGTTCGAAAATGGTCGCCTGCAAACGGCGGCGCGCGCGGTCGGCGTGATGCAGGCCGCGTACGAGGCAGCTCTCGCGTATGCCGACAACCGCAGGGTCTTCGGTAACAACATCGCCGAATACCAACTAACGCAAGTCAAACTCGGGCGCATGGCGTTCGTCGTGCAAGGTTCCCGCCAATTTGCATATGCGGTGGCCAAGATGATGGGCAAAGGCGAAGGCGCAATGGAGGCCAGCATGGTTAAGGCCTACGTCTGTAAGGCCGCCGAATGGGTCACACGCGAGGCGATGCAAATTCACGGCGGCTACGGCTACGCGGAAGAGTATTCGGTGAGCCGCTTGTTCGTTGATGCGCGAGTGCTGTCGATCTTCGAGGGCGCCGACGAGACTCTGTGCCTAAAAGTTATTGCGCGCCGACTCGTCGACACTGCTAAATAGATTCGCGCTTAAATCAGTTCGCGTAACGACCTGATTCGCTCGCAATCTTGGTGCGCCTGGTCATCGTACGGGTCAAACAAAATCGGTGTAAGCCCGGCGTTGCGCGCCCCGCAAATATCGTTGATATACGAATCACCGACGTAGGCAACGCGATCTTTGTTGACCCCCATCGTCGCCAGCAAGGCAACGGCGTTATCGAAAATCTTCGGGTCGGGCTTGGCGGCGCCGACAACGCGCGAGTCTGTCACTATCAACACGGGCACGCCTGCACCCGCTCCAACTTGCGCAACGCACTGACTGGCCAGTAGTTGCTCAATCTGCCCAGACGCATTCGAGACAACTCCGATCGGTACGCCCTTGAAATGCAATCGCCACAGCGCAGCTACGGAGTCGAGCAGCGGAAAGCGCCATAAAAACGGCGAGAAATAATGATCGAGCAGATCCGCTGCTGCCGCCCGACATTGCGCATCTGGCACACCGGCCGAGAACATGTATGCCTCGCAGTACGGCTCCCAACCATAGGCCTCGATCGATCCGCTCGCTTGGCGCGCGGCGAAATCATCCAGGGAAGCCATGCCCGCGTAGTGCGCGCGAATCAACTGATCTACGAGACCAGCTCCGCCGAACTTGCGTACTACCGTGCCGATGGTGACGGGGTCTGGAATGACCAGGATGCCGCCCGCATCGAAGAGGATTGCGTCGAAGTGCGAACTATTCACGCGGTGAGCGGGTGCGGCCGGCGCGTTCGCCGCGCGAGATAAACTTGAGCGCCATCTTGCGACTGGCCTCGTCGATCATTTCATTGCCAAACATCACTGCACCCTTGCCGTCGTCTTCAGTAGCTAAGCGGTACGCGTCCAAAATGTTCCATGCCTTGTCAAATTGTTCCTGGGTTGGCGAGAAAACATCGTTGAGCACGTCGACCTGGTCAGGGTGCAGCGCCCACTTGCCGTCGAATCCGAGCGTACGCGCGCGC
>JBKJMC010000226.1:0-5391 GCA_046596615.1 Ilumatobacteraceae bacterium
ATTTTGAGACCGTTCTCACCGCGCTGCAAAGCCTCGGCGTGAAGTTTGCGCTCGAGGATCGCCTCGTGCGCGGGCTCGACTACTACCGCCGCACGACTTTCGAGTTTGTCTCGACCGCTTTGCAGGCGGCGCACACCGCCGTCGGCGGCGGCGGTCGCTACGACGGCTTGGTCGAAGCCCTCGGAGGGCCGAGCACGCCGGGCATCGGTTTCGCGCTTGGCCTTGACCGAACCCTGTTGGCGTGCGACGCCGAGGGCGTGTTCTCCGCGCCGGTGATCGCGGTGCAGGTATTCGTAGTCGACACCACAGGGGGCGCGAACGCGGCGCAGGTGTGTCAAGAATTGCGGGCAGCCGGTATCAGCGCCGATCGCGCGTTTGACAATCGCAGCATGAAAGCGCAGATGAAGGCTGCCGACCGCAGCAATGCCAAAATTGCGATCATTGTCGGCACGGACGAGGTCGATTCGGGCACAGTCGTGATGAGACCGATGGCCGGCGGCGAGCAAATGGCGATTGCGCGCGCCACACTGATCGAGTCAGTTCGCAAGGAGATCAGTAGAAAATGAGTAAAGTTGTGAAGCAGAACGTCGCCATCGACCCGACGATCGATCAGTCAACGTCGTTGCGCACGCACCTGTGCGCCAGCGTGCGACCAGAACATATTGGTAGTTTGGTGACTCTGTGTGGTTGGATCGCGAGGCGACGCGAGCACGGCGAGCACCTAGCCTTCATCGACCTGCGCGACTACAGCGGCATCGTGCAATGCGTGGTCGACAATGCCGCCGATGTGCGTAGCGAGTGGGTAGTGCAGGTCACCGGAAGGGTGCAGGCCAGGCCCGAGGGCACCGTGAACACCAACATCGCCACGGGCGAAGTTGAGTTGACCGAATGCGTGATCACGATACTTAATTCGGCCGAGCCGCCACCGTTCCCAATCGATCAGCGCGCCGACGACGTTGACGAGGGCGTGCGCCTTAAATACCGCTACCTGGATATTCGCCGCGAGCGAATGCAGCGCAACCTGCGAATTCGCGCCAAGGTTAACTCGGCGATCCGCGGAGCGATGGAGGCGCAAGCCTTCGTCGAGGTCGAGACGCCGTTGTTGATGCCGAGTACGCCGGAAGGCGCTCGCGAATTTTTGGTGCCGTCGCGCAAAGAGCCTGGATCGTTCTACGCCTTGCCGCAGTCGCCGCAACTCTGGAAGCAGTTGTTGATGGTCGCCGGCATCGATCGTTATTACCAAATCGCTCGGTGTCTGCGAGACGAAGACTTGCGCGCCGATCGACAGTATGAATTCATGCAGCTCGACGCTGAGATGAGTTTCGTGACCAAAGACGATGTGCTTGAGGCGATAAGTAAATCTGTGCTCGCGGCGGCAGAGGCCGTGATCGGTGGTGAGCCGCCAGAGATCGAGCGCATCACGTGGCACGACTCCATGAATCGCTTCGGTGTCGACAAACCAGACTTGCGATTCGCAATGGAACTTGTGGACGTCACTGAGGTATTTGCCGCGACAGAGTTCAAGGCATTCGCCTCGGCCGAGTGCATCAAAGGCATTCGCGTCGACGCCAACGTCTACCCCG
Source organism: Ilumatobacteraceae bacterium (assembly GCA_046596615.1). GTDB lineage: Bacteria > Actinomycetota > Acidimicrobiia > Acidimicrobiales > Ilumatobacteraceae > UBA3006. The sequence goes on from JBKJMC010000226.1 coordinate 1,584, forward strand.
AAGCGGCGGCGTCGGGTCGCAACAAATTGGATGCGATGACAATTCGTGCCAAGCAGATCGGGGCTAAGGGCCTGGTCTGGATCAAGGTCGGCGCCGACGCAACGCTCGATTCGCCCGTCGCCAAGTTCTTGTCCGCTTCAGAACAAGCCGCGCTGCTGACAACGCTGGGAGCCAAGCCGGGAGACATGTTGTTGCTCGTGGCCGACTCGTGGGCCACAACTTGCGAGGTGCTCGGCCAGCTACGCAATGACATTGGCCGCCCGCCGGTGCACGAGGGGCCGTATAGGTACGTTTGGGTGACCGACTTCCCGCTGTTCGTTGGTATCAACGCGACGACGGGCAAGCCGCAGCCTGGTCATCACCCGTTTTGTCAGCCGCACCCCGACGACATCGAGCGCCTCGAGTCGGATCCGATGAGCGTTCGCGCGATGGCTTATGACCTTGTTCTCAACGGGTGGGAGCTTGGATCAGGCTCGATCCGAATTCACGACCCAGAGATGCAAAGGCGGGTATTTCGCCAACTGGGCATCTCCGACGACGATGCCGACAAGCGTTTCGGATTTTTCTTGCAGCCATTTAAGTTCGGCGCGCCTCCCCACGGTGGGTTCGCGTTCGGGATTGATCGCTTGGTGGCGATCTTGGCGGGCGAAGAAAACATTCGCGAGGTAATTGCGTTCCCCAAGACACAGTCTGGAAGCGATCCGATGACCAACGCGCCGACGCCAGTGAACCCGGCCCAACTTAACGAGTTGGGCATCCGCTTGATGCCGCCCCCAGCCAAGAACTAGACCAACTACGGTAAGCCTCATGGCTGACGACCTATTTGCCGCCGCCGTGCGCGATCGTTTGCGTTCGCAGGCGCCACTCGCGGCGCGGTTGAGGCCGAGAACCCTGGACGAGGTTGTCGGGCAGCGTCACCTAGTTGCCAAGGGCGCGCCGCTGCGGGTGTTGATTGAGAGCGATCGATTGTCGTCGGCAATATTTTGGGGACCCGCAGGCACCGGTAAGACGACACTGGCCGAGGTCGTGGCGCTGACAACCGCCTCGGCGTTCGAACGATTTAGCGCGGTGAGCGCGGGCGTTAAGGACATCCGCGAGGCGATCGAGCGCGCCAATGAGCGTCTCGGCCAACACGCTAAGCGCACGATCGTGTTTGTCGACGAAATACATCGCTTCTCGACCTCGCAGCAAGACGCGCTTTTGCCGAGCGTTGAGAGCGGGATCATCACGCTGATTGGCGCGACCACCGAGAATCCATTTTTCGAAATCAACGGGCCGTTGCGAAGCCGCAGCACGTTATTTCGACTTGAGTCGCTCGATGCAGAGGCGATCAGGCAATTGATCGAGCGCGGAGTCGTTGCCGAATCGGTTGTGGCGACACCGGACGCAATTTCGTTGTTAGTGGCGCGGTGTGCAGGTGACGGGCGACAGGCGCTGACCGCGCTCGAGGTTGCGTGCGCGCTGTGTCGCGTCGATGGCAAAGTGATGGGCGAGGAAACGACAGCGGTTGTGACGGTTGATCATGTCAATTCTGCGCTCGGCGTGAGCGCGTTAAGTTACGGGCTCGACGACCACTACGACGTCGTCTCGGCGTTCATCAAGAGCATTCGCGGCAGCGACGCCGACGCCGGAATTTTCTGGTTGGCGCGCATGCTCGAGGCCGGTGACGACCCCAAGTTCATCGCCAGACGGCTCGTGATCTTGGCGAGCGAGGACATCGGCATGGCAGATCCGCAAGCGCTCGTGATTGCGGTTGCCGCCGCGCAAGCACTCGAACACGTCGGCCTGCCCGAGGCACAACTGAATTTGGCACAGGCCGTCGTCTATTTGGCGAAGGCACCGAAGAGCAATCGTGTTGCGGTGGCAATCTGGGGCGCGCGCGAAGATGTGCGCCAGGGCGTGGCGGTAGATGTGCCGGCGCATTTACGTGATGGCCACTACTCGGGGGCCGTCGCGCTCGGCCACGGCAACGATTATGTTTCGCCGCACAACGACCCGCGCGGGTGGGTCGAAGCCCAATACCTGCCTAGTCAGGAGGGCGCCACAGTTTTTCGTCAAGTTTCCTACTACCGTCCATCTGACCACGGGCATGAACAAGGCGCCAACAGTGACGCCGACAACAGAAATCAAGAAGATCGGAGCAATAAATTATGAAGAGGATGTTTTGGTTCGTAGTCGGATTTACAGCTGGTGTATTCGGCTCGCGCTATGTCAAGAGCAAGGCCAAGAGCGCTGCTTCGCAAATGTCGCCGTCGCAGGTGGCAAGTGATCTTTACGATGGCGCTTTATGGTTGGTGAATCAGGGCGTCGAGTTCGTCAACAATATGCGTAGTGATATCAACGAGTCCGAGCAATCTAATGAAGGTCAGGTGTACATCAACCGCGAGTAGGCTGTTTGGCGATGTCGTCGCAAATTCGCACCGCTGATCAATTGCGCGCGGCCTTTACCGACTTTTTCGTCGAGAAGGGCCACACCAAGGTTCCGTCCGCGAGCCTGATCCCGCACGACCCGACGGTGTTGTTCACGGTCGCCGGAATGGTGCCGTTTAAGCCATTTTTCGTGGGCGACGAGGTGCCGCAATTTCGCCGCGCGGTGAGCGTGCAAAAGTGCGCTCGCGCCGGCGGCAAGCACAACGATCTCGACGACGTTGGTCGCACCAAACGGCATTTGGTGTTTTTCGAGATGATGGGCAACTTCTCGTTCGGCGACTATTTCAAGAACGACGCGATCCCTTGGTCGTGGGAGTTGGTGACCGAAGTTTTTGGTTTCGACGGCGACCGCCTATGGATCACGGTGCACGAGAGCGACGACGAGGCCGAGGCAATTTGGCATGAACAAGTAGGCGTGCCGATGAGTCGCATTCAACGCCTCGGCGATGCCGACAATTTCTGGCAGATGGGCGAGACTGGTCCGTGCGGCCCTTGCTCCGAGATCCACATCGATCGCGGCCCAAAGTTTGGCCCAGAGGGTGGCCCACTGAGTGACCAGCACGGCGATCGCTTCTTAGAATTTTGGAACCTCGTGTTCATGCAATACAACCAGGCCAAGGATGGCACGCGAACACTGTTACCCAATCCATCTATCGACACGGGTGCCGGACTCGAGCGCATCTTGGCGCTGACGCAGGGTGTCGATTCGGTGTGGGAGACCGACGTGCTCTTCCCGCTGATTCAAGAGGCGCAGTCGCTGACCTCGGCGAAATATATTTCTGGTGATTATGAAGACCGCAATAGCTTTTCGCTACGCGTCTTGGCCGAGCACGCCCGCTCGGCGACAATGCTCATCAACGACGGCGTGTTCCCGACCAACGAAAGTCGCGGTTACGTGTTGCGACGAATCATTCGCCGGGCCGTGCGCCACGCCTACCTGCTCGGGTGCGAGCAGCCAGTGATGCCGCGGCTCGCGCAAACCGCGATCGATGTGATGGTTGGCGCCAACCCAGAATTGCGATCGAACAGTGATTTCATTCTCGGAGTGCTCACAAAGGAAGAGGAGCGTTTTCGTCAGACTCTCAAGACTGGCGTCGCGATTCTCGAGGATGAAATGACGACTAACTCGTCGCTCACGGGCAAGTCCGCCTTCTTGTTGCACGACACCTACGGCTTCCCACTCGAGCTGACGCAAGAGATTGCGGGTGAGCGCGGCGTGGAGGTCGATGTCGCCGGTTTTGAACTCGAGATGAGCGCGCAACGCGAGCGCGCCAAGGCCGCGCGCAAGGGCACGAAGACAAATGCGTCGGCAATTAGCAGCTACCGGGGCCTGCTTGACGAGCATGGCATCACCAACTTTGTCGGTTACACCCAAGAC
>JBKJMC010000126.1:0-7258 GCA_046596615.1 Ilumatobacteraceae bacterium
CTGGGTTTCGGATGGGGCTAACAGGTGCGCAGGGTCTTTTCGGAATTCAAGGTGATATCACGCTGTACGCGAAAGCCATCGCATCTGGTTACCCGATGGCCGCAATTGGTAGTTCACGTGAGCTGATGGCAGCGGTTGGTCGCGGCGAGGTGAATCACTCGGGCACCTACAACTCCGGCTATCTGTCCGTTGCCGCCGGTGTTGAGACTTTGCGAATTCTTGTCGAAACGAACCCCTATCCGGCCCTTCAACATGCCACAAAGCGTCTCGTTGAGGGTCTTCGCATGATCGGAGCACCAAAAGGTCTTGCTGTTGACTACATCGCGGGATCCTTGTTCCAGATCCGCTTCGGGGCACAAGAACTCGTGAGGAATCGCGCACACTTTGCCAAAGAGTCGGACCAGGCGCGACTACTCCAGTTCCTAGACGTGCTCCAAGATCAAGGGATTCGCCCCACCAGTCGTGGTCTATTTTTTGTTTCAGTTGCACACGATGCAAATCTCATTGATCGCACATTGGAGCTCGCTCAAGCGGCACTTGCCAAGATGTAGTTGGCGGTCGGTTCCAATCAATGACTCTCGCGAGTCACTTCCGATCCACTTGAACCAACCAGAAAGTCCAGGTCGCAGCCCGAATCAGCCTGCATTACGTGGTCAACATAAAGACGAGACCAACCACGATCGGCAACAGGAGGTGGCGCCTCCCACTTTCGTCGGCGCTCCTCAAGTTCTAGGTCTGACAACTGAACATTTAGTTGTCTTGCCGGCACGTCCAACGTGATGATGTCTCCAGTCTGCACTAGCGCGAGTGGGCCGCCAGCCGCCGACTCGGGAGCCACATGCAGCACGGTTGTACCAAAAGCAGTGCCGCTCATTCGTGCGTCACTGATGCGCACCATGTCGCGAACGCCCACCTTCAACAACTTTTCGGGAAGAGGCATATTCCCAACTTCGGGCATTCCTGGGTACCCGCGCGGACCACAACCGCGCAACACCAGCACCGTATCGGCTGACACATCAAGGTCTGGGTCATCAATCCGCAATTTGAAATCTTCAATCGAATCAAAAACTAATGCTGGCCCCGTGTGAACAAAGAGTTCGGGGGAGGCCGCCGATGGCTTCACCACCGCACCTTGAGGACAGAGGTTTCCTCGCAGCACGGCAATCCCTGCCTCGGGCATCAACGGTTCGGACAACGATCGAATCATTGACGGGTCGGTTGTTTTGCAGTCCTGCCAGCTGGTACGAATCGCGCTGCCGGACACGGTGAGAGCATCGCCATTGAGAATCGAAGCAAGTTCAGCCATGACGGCAGGAATGCCACCGGCCTCGAAGAAGTCGTCCATCAAACGGCTTCCCGCCGGCATAATGTCAACAAGAAGAGGAAGTCGCGAGCCCAGACGGTCAAAATCTTCGAGCGCCAGAGGCACTCCGACACGTCCGGCTATAGCGAGTAGATGAAGGACTGCGTTGGATGATCCTCCGACTGCCGATAGCAAGCGAATTGCATTTTCAAATGCAGCGCGCGTGAGAATCTTGCTAGGCCGTAAGTCTTCGTGAACCATTCCCACGATTCGCCGACCGGTGAGATGCGCTAGTTGTCGACGCCGGGTATCTGGTGCGGGAATGGCGGCATTCTGCGGCAACGTCATACCAAGTGTTTCCGCCATGCACGCCATTGTCGAAGCCGTGCCCATGGGATTGCAATGGCCCGCGCTGCGAGTCATCGAAGATTCAGTGGCTACAAACTCTTCGGCACTCATCGTGCCCGCGCGAACTTCTTCGCTCATCCGCCACATATCTGTGGCCGATCCCAGTGCCTTGCCCTTATAACGGCCCGTGAGCATCGGTCCGCCCGTCAACATGATCGCAGGCAGATCTACCGATGCGGCACCCATGAGCATCGCCGGCGTTGTCTTGTCACATCCAGAGAGAAGCACAACGCCATCCAAGGGATTGCATCGGATCGACTCCTCGACATCCATCGCCATCAAATTGCGTAGCAGCATGGCGGTGGGTTGAATTTGCGTCTCGCCGAGCGACATCACCGGAAACTCAAGTGGCACTCCACCCGCCTCCCACACTCCTCTCTTCACGTGTTCGGCCAAGTCGTCAAGATGCTGGTTGCATGGGGTGAGATCAGATGCAGAATTACAGATACCAATCATCGGCTTCCCAGAAAAGGCGTCGTCTGGCAGGCCGCGCTTCATCCAGCTTCGATGGATGTAGTTGTCACGACTTGATCCGTCGTACCAACGTCGCGTACGGAGAGTGACCGGCGTATCTTTCGGTGCGCTCATATCTTCCAGTCTTCCATTTCGTCCATGGGAAACATCGGACGAGGGATGCGCGCCCATGGTAACGATTGAACATCAGATTGCGTCGGACCGGGTGTTGCAACACGAACGAATACGGTGCTGATGTTCTTCATGTACTGAAAATTTGATGCGGTCTTCATCACGATCATCTTGTAGTCCGCCGGCTCCACACCAAGGTGACGATAGACATCGGGATGTATCCCACCAACACCAGAGTTTTCCGTAATCAAGACGGTCACTTTTCCGATGTCCAGAATCGACGACTTTCCCATGTCAATCGAACCCTGCGGTAATCCGGCTAGTTGAACCCCGCCCTTACCCGAAATTCGCAAAGTTCCGGTTACCCGCAAGGGGGAGTAAAATTCATTCGCCCAACCGCCAATATCGAGAGTGACAATCTTTCCCACATCGCAATCCGCAAGATATCTTGCGGCGACAGGGTCGGTTACGGGGACTAATGCGCGATGTAGTGGCGGCGAATCGATCATCGCGCGAAGTATCACCGTGCTGTCGCCAGTCGAACCGCCCAAAACAGAATCGCCGGTGTCGCTGAGTAACACAGTGCCTCCCAAAGGATCATCGGCAAATGCGATCGCCTCTTCCGTTGACAGATTCTCTTGAATCATAAAACGGTTGCGCAATCTCCACGCATGAGCAACCAATTCATCTGCAATGAGCCCCGCGCTTGACAAATCGTTATCCGTGACGGCTACCACCGCCCATCCAGCCTCTTCGACGTCCAGCCATGGTTGCATCGGAAAGAGCGAAACGGTTATGGCCTTGCCTGCAAGTTCGATTTGACGGGCGTGGTCGAACCATTCCTTCATCGGCCCATGGGCCGTGAGAAATTGCTCCTGATGCGTAATCATCGGGATCTTGCGCCAGGCCATCGTCGGAATTAACTCGCGCTTCAAGACGCGGATCATGATTTGAGTCAGGTCACGGGCAGTTTCAAACGGATCATGCGGCTGCGTGCGAAATGCCATAACGAGATCTGAGTTCAGCATCATCTCTTGGGTGATGTTCGCATGATGATCCAACATCAGCGCAAGTGGCAGGCCTGGCCCACTTACCGCGCGAATCGCGGCCAAAATATGACCCTCCACATCGTCGACGCCATCTGCGCATGCCGCTCCATGCAAGAACACCATCAGGGCGTCAACCGGCAGAACCGCCATTAACTGGCGGGAGATCCTGTCGGTCAGCTCATCCAGGGTGTCGCGGCTGAGCCGCCCACCCGATTGAGCATCGGCTCTCAAAATGGGAACAGTGTGAACCTCAAGATTGCTTTCTTTCAACGCTTCGAGATAGCCGGCCAGTGGCCCGTTTGCGTCAACTCTCGTGAGCACAGAGTCACCTTCAAGGAGCGCTACCTTCTCGAAGTCGACGATCGTGGTCGGAACGGGGTTAAAGGTATCGGTCTCTTGCATCACGTGAATCAGCGCAACGCGCAGACTTTTAGTCATAAGACTGCTCTCTGCGCTTAGTAGTGGACCCATCCGCCGTCAACGTTGATCACTTGACCGGAGACGAAACTGCTCTCGTCGGAGGCCAGGTAAACGAACGTTCCGGTGAGGTCATCCGCGAAACCACGTCGAGGAATACATTGCCGTTCAGCAGACAGATTTATTAGATCCTCTTCATCGAAGCCCAAGGCGACCTCCTGCTCGGTACGAATTGCACCGGGCATCACGGCGTTGACGCGGATTCCATCCTTGCCGACTTCGCGGGCGAGGGCACGAGTGAAACCAATCAAGCCTGCTTTTGATGTGACGTAATCAAGCATCCCCGTCATACCAAGATTCACGGTCACGCTTGTCACTGCGATGATGCTGCCTCCTCCTTTGCGCAGCATCCCTTCATAACAGGCCTGCGCACAAATAAACGCTCCGCGAACATTCACCGCCTGTGTATGGTCCCATTGCTTCTCGGGGATCTGGTGCCAGGGAAGACGATTTGCGTACGCGGCATTAGGCACGACGATGTCAATGTCGCCGAATTCTTCTCGCGCTATCGCGACAACATGATCAATTTGCTCACGCGATGTCACATCAGCCGACAATCGCATGGCCCTGCCACCTGACTCGAGCACCGAGCTCACAACCCCATCAGCTAGATCCTCCATTTTCTTCTCTGGATACGAACTCACAATGACGCTTGCGCCCTCGTGCGCGTACGCCTTGGCGACTGCAGCGCCAATTCCCCACGATGCACCGGTTATCAGGGCGACGCGACCGCTCAGACGACCTTGTCGGGCCGAAGTCTCAGTCACCAGACACTCCAGCCACCGTCAACAATGAGGTTTGTACCATGAACGAATCCTGAGCCTTCCGACGCGAGAAATACCGTTGCCGTCACATAATCCTCGGGCAAGCTATTGCGACCAACTGGCGTTTGCGCGGCAAGATGCTTCCACAGTTCTGGCTCCCCGTCTGGCGTTTCCATCCACGTGATCATTCCGGGGCTCAACGTGTTTATGGTGACGCCAGTGCGACCGATCTGGCAAGCGAGATAGTTTGTCAGCCCAATGAGACCGTGTTTTGCGGCCGTATATGCGCCAGCACCTGCATTTTTGCCCGTGTTTTCCGGGTTTTGGCCGACCGTTCCGTAGACCGATGCGATATTGATAATTCTTCCCCAACCACGTGCGGTCATCTTGGGAATAAAAAGACCGCAGAGACGTTCAGATGCGACGACGTTGATTTCGTAGGTATCCCGCCAGTCTTGGGTTGTCTGTTTGCCCCAGGGCTTGGAGTGCGGATCACCGCCGGCGTTATTAACTACGATGTCCACTTCCTCGGGCATCTGGTCAAGTTGTTCATACAGTGAATCTGTCGTCAGGTCCCCGACGATGTAGCGGTGAGGAGCCCCAAGAGTAGAAAACGTTTCACGCAGCGCAGCCTCACTTCGGGCGAGTCCAATAACCGTGGCGCCGTGCGCCGCAAGCCCGTGGACCAAGCCGCGCCCCAACCCGTAGCCGCCGCCAGTGACTAGCGCCGTATGTCCAGTTAGATCAAAGAGATTGCCGGATTTCTTCATAGTTAACTTCTCCTTCAATATTAGGTATGGGCATGAGATTGGCAAGCGCGATCTCAGAGAGCCCAAATCTCTCTAAAATTTCACTTGTGTTGGTGGCAAGACCTATGTTACGGTAAGCCACGAATGCTATACAATCTAACAATTAACAAACAACAGGGGGGAATATGAAAGCGTTACGAATGACCCATAAACGGGGTATTCGCCGTTTCGCTCTAGTGGTGGCCGCATCTCTTGCGGTGGCCGCTTGTGGGGGATCAAGCGATTCATCAAGCACAGTGGCAGATACGGTAACCACTGACGCACCGGCACCCGTGAGCGAGAATTCAACAACGCTCCGCGTGGTTTTGCCGCAGGAGCCAGCCGGTTGGAACTACTACGAAGTCGCCGCAAATGCGCTTCGCGTGCCAACCTTCAAAAATGTTCAGGAAACTGTGGTGGAGCTCACTGACACGGGCGAAATAATCCCGATGCTCGCCGAATCATGGGAAATCAGCGCCGACGGTCTTGTTTACACCTTCAAGATTCGTTCAGGGGTTAAATTCCACGACGGTTCAGATCTTGACTCAGCCGACGTCGTGTACTCATTGAAGAAGAACGCGCTGTCAACAAACAGCAAACTTAGCGCTGCACATAAAAACGTGGTCAGCGTTGAGGCGCCCGATGCAAGCACCGTCGTTATAACCTTGAAGCAAGTAAGCGTCACATTCCTAAAGGAACTGGGTCAGTCGGCTGGCTATGTAGTCCCAGAAAACTTCCTTGAGGACAACGACCCAAATACAACAATGATCGGTACCGGACCTTATGTATTTGGTGAGTACAAGCCCGACACCAGCCTCCAGCTGACGCGGTTTGAGGATTATTGGGGCGACAAGCCGTTCTTCGAAGTAATCGACTTCCGCTTTATCACTGATGAAACTGCATCTCTGAACGGCATGCTGGCGGGCGATTTCGACGTAATCACGGCAGTGCTGGCAGAAGGCATTGAGCGAGTATCCGAGATCCAAAAGGACCCGGCATTCACAGTCACTTTGCAGGGAGCTACTGAGAACTCATACATGTGGTTAAATGTGAACGACAAGCGCTTCCAGGACATACGAGTCCGCCAGGCAATCGCCCACGCCATCAACCGCGACGAAGCAATTGCGGTCTATGACAACAATGCGCGTCCGACCTGTCTCATGGTGATCCCTGACGCAGAACCGTACAACAGCGACTACTGCCCGTACCCATACGACGTCGAGAAGGCCAAGGCCCTCTTGAAGGAAGCCGGTTTCGAGAAGGGCTTTGAGATTGACTATCCGTTCCCAACGGTTGCTTCGCACCCATTCACGATGGAAGTCCTCACTCAACAGCTCGGCGCAATTGGAATCACGGTGAAGAGCCGTGGTGAAGACCTCACCACCTGGCTTGACAAGACCTGGACCAAGGGCAACTACGGCATGGGTGAAATTCGCGACTCAGCCGGCATCTTGCAGTACGGCTGCAAGGGTGGACGTGAGCCATTGGGCAAGAGCTCAAGTCTCTGCATCAAGGATTTCGAGGACAAGTTGGCCAAGGCCGACGCGTTCTTGAACTACAACGATCACCTCGCAGCAATGAGTGACCTCGTCAAGATCTTCGCGGACTTGGCATGGGTCAACGCCATCGCCGCGGTACAGGTCCCGATGATCACGAAGTCCAATCTCAGCGGAATTTCACCAGTCCGCGTAAATGACGGTTTCGACCTGCGTAAGGCTGTCTGGACCAACTAATTGAATTGTGTGGTGGTTCAGCAAATTGGTGAACCACCACACATGGTGATGACCGTCCGACGGTATTTAACCGTCGGACGGTCATTTGCTTTTATGCTAAACAAATTGGGGGGGTAGAAATGCTAAGGCACGCGCTGCGTTCACTCTTCAC
>JBKJMC010000001.1:0-5566 GCA_046596615.1 Ilumatobacteraceae bacterium
GACTGAGTTTGTTGTTCCTAGGTCAATTCCTACTGCTTTGCCCATGATGGCTCCTTAATTGGGGATTACTCGGTATTTGGGTCGTTTTGGTATTGGGAAACTCTTAAGCATTTGTGATGCCTGAACCACGATACGCGGGGACACCAGACTTAACAACCTCTAAGCAAGAAAAGTTGAGTCTTTATTACTCAGCATTTTGGAACACCTGACAAATCGCCCAAATTAGCCATTTCATCTATGATTTAGGGCATGACGGGCTTGCTTGTCCTCCTGCGCCATGGCCAAAGTACTTGGAACGCCCTCAATTTGTTCACGGGCTGGCACGATGCCCCATTGAGCCAGATCGGGGTCGCGGAGGCCAAAGCCGCAGGGTTGACGATGCGCCGCGAGGGCCTGCGTTTTGATGTCGGCTACACCAGCCTGCTGACCCGCGCGATCGAAACATCGCAATTGGCTCTGCGTGAACTCGGCCAAGAAGATCTCACGGTGCACCGCGACTGGCGTCTGAACGAACGGCACTACGGCGCACTGCAGGGTCTCGACAAGAAGGCGACAACGGCCAAGTATGGTGCCGCACAAGTTGCACTTTGGCGCCGAAGCTTTGATGTTCCACCACCACATGTTGATATTTCGAGCCCCGAGCACCCAACCAACGATCCCTTGTATAGAGAACTGCTCGATGGCGGGCTGAACCCGAAGTTGCTGCCAAGTGGCGAGTGCTTGAAAGATGTGTTGGCCAGGGTAATTCCGTTTTTTACAAGCGAGGTGTTGCCACAACTGCAAAACAATAGAAACGTGATCGTCACCGCTCACGGCAATTCTCTGCGCGCACTGCTGATGCACTTGGAGGGCGTCTCTGAAATCGAGATCACCACGATAAATATTCCGACGGGGGTGCCCCGCCTGTACATATTTGACCAGGACAGCAAAATTTTGGGTATCAAGGCCACCGCCCGCTATCTCGGCGACCCGACCACGATTGCCGCAGGGATCGATGAGGTCATTCAGCAGTCGGTGTTGTAATCGGCTTTCTATATTCCCGCGACCTGGTCAAGTAACACCCGGACAATCAACAGGGCTGCATTTCGTACTAGCGTTACCGAGTCATGGGCACGACTAATGGGACAGCAACTGCCGCTCCAACAACTCGCAAGAGGCTAAAGCCGTACCAGGTTTCGATCGCCTTTGGCGTCGGCATCGGGTTGTTCACGATGATCTCAGGCGTGATCCCGCAGATCACCCAATGGCACAGCGACTCTCCGATACAACGCGAAGTTTTCGAAGGCATTCCCGGCGCCTTTCAGCTGGCGTTTTACACCGTGATCCCGATGCTCTTGATCTGGGGATCGATTCGTTTCGCCGACCGCATTCGCAATTGGGAGCGTGGCGCGCCAGACAAGCGCAAGACGACCAGAAAGAACTTCAAGCAGCGGCTAGCCGATTACCGGGCCGGCGTATACATGCGCACCTTGTTGCGCGACAGCGCTGCGGGGTTAATGCACTCGATGATGTACTTCGGTTTCTTAGTCTTGCTCGGCGTCACCACCGTTTTAGAAATTGATCATCAGCTGCCACCGGCGTTCAAATTTTTGCACGGCGATGTCTACCGCGGTTACGCGCTGACGGGCGATGTCGCCGGCCTCGTGTTCACGATTGGAGTGGTTTGGGCAATCTTGCGCCGCTATGTGCACCGCCCATATCGCATTCGCATCAAGACCAAGGCCGAACACGGCGTAATTCTTGGCGTCTTGCTAACGATCGGCGTAACCGGGTTCGGAGCCGAGGCGTTTCGCATCGCGCAAAGCCAAGCCTCTGGCATTGCCCTCGAACACGAAAAATGGAGCATCGTCGGCTATCCGCTGGCGCAACTGATTAATTCGGCGTCGGCTAGCACCCTCACGACATGGCACCAGGGTTGGTGGATCGCCCATGTGCTCGCGTTCGTCGTGTTCTTGGCGATCCTGCCAATCACAATGCTGCGCCACATCTTTACCTCACCGCTGAACATGTACCTCAAGGATCGCGAGCGCCCAAAGGGGGCGATGAAGGCGATGCCGATCCTGACCGAGACAGCGCTCGAATCGTTCGGCGCGCAAGTGATCGAGGACTTCACTTGGAAGCAACTGCTCGACCTCGACGCCTGCACAATGTGTGGCAGGTGCACGAGCGTGTGCCCGGCGCATGCGACGGGCAAGCCGTTAGATCCGCGCGAAATCGTACTCAAGAGCGGCGAGGTGATGGCGGCCACCGCCGCCCACGCCCCGGGTGGCAAGGTCTCCAACCCGATCGGGCTCGACGGCGAAATTAAGGTCAGCGCCAACTCCTTGTTTGAGCGCATCAGCAGCGAAGAGATCTGGGCGTGCACGAGTTGCAAAGCCTGCGACGAGATCTGTCCCGTCAACATCGAGATCCTCGACAAAATTCTGGACATGCGTAGGTACCTGACGCTGATGGAGAGCGAGTTCCCAGCCGAACTCGGCAACGCCTTTCGCGCGATGGAGAACCAGGGCAACCCTTGGGGCATGAACCAAGGTGAGCGAGGCGACTGGGCCAATGACCTAGACGTCGAGATTCTTGACCCAGGCGCGAAACTCAACCATGAGTATTTGTACTGGGTCGGTTGCGCGGGCAGTTTCGACGATAAGAACAAAAAGGTCACGCAGGCGATGGCCAAACTGCTCAAGCGCTCGGGCATCGACGTGGCGATTCTTGGTCCGAGCGAGATGTGCACGGGCGACAGCGCGCGACGCTCTGGCAACGAATACCTATTTCAAATGTTGGCGATACCGAACATTGAAATGCTTAACGGCATGGGCGTGCGCAAAATCATCACGCAGTGCCCGCACTGCTTCAATACGCTCGCCAACGAGTACCCGCAGTTCGGCGGCAATTACGAAGTCATTCACCACTCGCAACTGTTAGAGCAGCTGATCGATAGCGGCAAACTCGATGTCAGCAACGCCACTCTCGAGGAGCGCATCACATACCACGACTCGTGCTACCTCGGTCGCCACAACGATGTTTACCTCGCTCCGCGCAACGTGATCGGCTCGATCAAGGGCCTTGACATCGTCGAGATGCCGCGCAACGGCACCAAGGGCATGTGCTGCGGCGCCGGCGGCGCGCGCATGTGGATGGAAGAAAACATCGGCACCAAGGTCAACGACGAGCGCGCGGCAGAGGCAATCTCTACCGGCGCGTCGCGCGTCGCGACCGCGTGCCCGTTTTGCTACATCATGCTCGACGACGGCGTTAAGGGCGCGGGCAAAGACGAGACCGAGGTCAAGGTTGCCGACATCTCGATTCACCTGCTCGAGGCGATCGAGGCCGGCGAAAAACTTCGTATTGATAGAACATCGCCGCTGAGCGCGCCCGTGGCCGGCGACTAACTAAAAATTATTTGAAGTTTTCGAAATAGCGGCTTGGCGTCGGGCCGCTCTGCCCCTGATATTTAGAACCGCGGGCACCCTTGCCATACGGGTTGTCGGCCGGCGTCGTCATCGTCATGAAACTAACTTGTCCGATTTTCATATTCGGATAGAGCGTTATCGGCAAGTTGGCCACGTTAGATAGTTCGAGCGTGATATGGCCGTCGAATCCGGCATCGATAAAACCGGCCGTCGAATGAATTAGCAAACCGAGCCGACCGAGCGAACTCTTGCCCTCGACTCTGGCGACCAGGTCGTCGGCGATCGCCACGCGTTCGAGAGTCGAGCCAAGCACGAATTCGCCGGGGTGCAGCATGAACACGCCGTCTGCAGGTACCTCGACTAGTTCGGTGAGATCGGCGGGGTCTTTCTTGACGTCAATTACGGAAGAGGTGTGATTGCGAAACACTCGAAACAGGTTCGAGACTTTAACGTCGATCGACGACGGCTGTAAGCACGACTCGTCGAGCGGGTCGATCACGATGCGTTTTTGCGCAATCGCCTCGCGAATACTGCGATCAGAGAGAATCACAACGAAGCACCCTAGTTGCTACCCTCTAGACCAATCTTGCTACGGCATTATTGCGGGTGTAGTTCAGTGGTAGAACATCAGCTTCCCAAGCTGAATACGCGGGTCCGATTCCCGTCACCCGCTCGAAATTAGTCTCCATAATTGGCTCCGATCAGCCGCCGATAAGGCTGGCCAGCGCCCACAATGCTGCCACCAAGCCGGCCGCAGCCATAGCCACGCTGCGTGCAACGGGAGCCCTTTCGAGATCGGCGTCGTCGCGCCGCTTGGCCGGTGGTTTCACCAGCGCCAACACGTTTCCGATGCACATCGCGCTTCCGAGAGCGAGAACCAAATATCCGAGTAGGTCTTTACCTAAGAACATTGCCCAAGATTAGTTGCGAGATGCGGATTCGGAGATGTTGTCGCTGGCCATATTGTCGAAGCGCGTGTATGTCGACATCCACGCCAGGCGGGCGAAACCAAGCGGACCAGCACGGTGCTTGGCGATGTTGACCTCTGCCGAACCACGGAGGTTTGGATCTGTCTCGTAGACCTCGGCGCGATACAAAAACATAACCACATCGGCGTCTTGTTCGAGCGCGCCAGATTCGCGAAGGTCGGAAAGAGTTGGGTGCTTGTCTGTGCGCGACTCGAGGCCGCGGCTCAACTGGCTCAGCGCCAACACGGGCACATTAAATTCGCGCGCCAATAATTTAAGTTTGCGGCTGATCTCACTGACTTCGAGTTGGCGATTCTCGGGCCGGCCATCGCCGCCCATCAGCTGCAAGTAATCAATAACAATCAGGCCGATGCCGCCTTCGCGGCTGTACACGCGGCGGGCCTTGGCGCGAATCTGGCCAACAGATGTGCCGGCACTGTCGTCGATGATCAGTGGAATATCCAGCCGACCCACGGCGTGGCCGATCTTTGTCCAGTCGTTGGGCGACGGCCGACCAGTGCGCAACACCATCGAGTCGACGCTGGCCTCGCTTGCTAAAATTCGCATGGCAAGCTCGGCCTTGCCCATTTCGAGAGAGAAAAATAGCACTGGCAGGTTGGTCGTTTGGGCGACATGCACGGCGATGCCCAGTGCGAACGCACTCTTGCCCATCGCGGGGCGAGCGCCAACAATGTTGAGGGTGCCTGGCTGAAAACCCAGCAACACCTTGTCGAGGTCGGCGAACCCGCTCGGCACACCGGTAATCGCGTCTTTGCTATTGAAACGATCTTCTAACTTCTCCATTGTTTCGTTGATCAGGGGGAAGACGCGCTGCGCGTTGTCTCCAGTTTCGCTTTCGGCGATGTCAAAAATGCGGCTCTCTGCCTCGTCGAGGGCCTTATCGACATCGTCAGGCTCGTTGTAGGCGATCTCCGCGATGTCAGCTGCGGCACCGATGAGTCGACGCAGGCGGGCAGTGTCGCGCACGATTTTGGCGTAGCGATCGGCGCTCGTAATTGCCGGCGTCGTGTTTTGCAACGACAACAACAGATCGAGGCCGCCGGCGCTCTCTAGCAAACCTGCGCGGCGCAGTTCGTCGGCGACTGTTACGGGGTCAACGGGCTCGCCAGCAGTGTTCAGTGAGCGAATTGCATCAAAAATATTTTGGTGCGAAGGCTTGTAGAACTC
>JBKJMC010000017.1:0-6601 GCA_046596615.1 Ilumatobacteraceae bacterium
ACCAACTTTTCTGCGCGCACGAAACCCTCTTGCACGCTCGCTTTGCGCAGACAAGTTGGTTTCCGAATTGCTCGCTTCGGGCCAGGCCACCAGCCAATGCGCGTTGCTGAGTCGCAATTTGGCTGGTGGCCTGGCCCGAAGCGAGCAATTCGGAAACCAACTTTTCTGCGCGCACGAAACCCTCTTGCACGCTCGCTTTGCGCAGACTGGACAATTCTGCGACGTATGCGTCAATCGCCGTATTGCATGTATCGGCCGACGGCGCAATGCAGCCAAGGCCGTAAGTTGGCACGCCGACACTTAGAAACGTAAATCGTGTTCTGCTTTCACTTTCAACCGTGTCGACAAGCGAAAACCTCTGTTCCGTTCGGGAAATTGTTACCGCTGCATCCGAATTAATCTTGGCCGATATTTTCGCCTTTGTCTCGTCTGACTTCAGGATTTCCAATTGATTATCGAAGCTCGGGTACGGGATGATTGATCCTGGATCGATTCCGGCGACGGTCAAGACGGCAGCTTCATCGCGGGCTTCGTAGGTGCGCGAAACGGCAATATAACCAGGCTCGGTAGCCAGATCCGATTCGTTTGCAAACAAGAAGCCGACGGCGACGAGCATCACCACAGGCACTATCCACCAGCGCAGTTTTAAAGCGTCGCGGATTGCGAGTAGGTCAATCTCTGGAACGCCAAATTTTTCGTCGCGCATAGGCATTTATCCTACTGCCAGTCACGTATTTGGGAGTGCGCCCATAACTGCGTGCCGGCGTGTCACGATGGTAGTGATGAATAAAAACCCGGATGACCTGCAACGAGTGCTGGGGTATGTCGGCGCAACAGACGAGCGCCCAGGGGGATCGCCGCTCGGTGAGCAAATGTTTGTCTACCCGTTTTGGACTCATGAGTTTTGCAACGCGTTAATCAGGGCCGCGGAAGCGGTCGGCGGTTTTGACTCCCACCCCGACGACCCGGTGCCAGGCACGGAAATATCGCTGGCTACGATTAGCCCGAAACTTTTCGACTCTGTTCAGCAAGACATCGGCATGCGCATCTGGCCGCAACTGCAACGACACTGGCCGTTGATTGACTACCACGGCATCACCGACGCCTTCATCATCAAGTACGAGGTAGGCGGGCAAGAAGAATTGCGCCTGCACCACGATGTCGCCCAGGTTTCGGCCAGCGTCAAACTCAACGACGGTTACACGGGCGCCGAACTCGAGTTTCCGCAGCAAGGTGTTAGTAATGCGAACATTGCGGTTGGTTCGCTTGTGGCGTGGCCGAGCCTTGTCACGCACCCGCACCGCAGCAATAAGATCACGAGCGGCGTCAAGTACAGCCTGACAATTTGGTGTGAATTGCCACTTAGCCTGAGATGATGAGACTTTCAGGTGCGGTTCGATGCGGTGCATTCGCGCTAGCGGGATTTTTGGTCTCTGGCTGCGGTCAATGGTCGCAAGCCCAACCCGTGATTGAAACGACAGTTGAAGCGCAAGCTCCCGCGACGACCACGACAGTCGTCGAGGCCGGCATCTCGGCAGTCGGTCAGCGCAGCGGCCTGAGCACCAAGGCTGTGCAGCAAAAACTTATCGATCTCGGGTTTTGGTTGGCCAGCGTGGACGGCACCTACGAAAACACCACTCGCCAGGCGGTGATGGCATTTCAAAAGTACTATCAGTTGAGTCCGACAGGGACCACCAACGAAGCCACGGCGTGGCTGCTAGAAAAGTTGACTTTGCGCCCTCAGGCGACACCGAATAAGAGAAGCCTCGCCGAGTTCGACAAGAAGCGACAACTGCTGTTCTTGGTGCGCGAGGGCGAGACCGTATTCATCCTCAACGCGTCGGCGGGAGACGATCGCGAGTACACCGAACCGGACGGCAATTCACCTGGCGTGATGATCACGGGCAAAGCTATAACTCCGGTCGGCGAATTCAAAATTGACCGCGAGCGCGCAAACGGATGGTGGATCGGCGACCTCGGTCAGATTTATCGGCCCAAGTATTTTAATGGCGGCATCGCCGTGCACGGTTCTTACAGTGTGCCCGCATACCCCTCGTCGCACGGCTGCGTGCGCGTGAGCGTGGCCGCGATGGACATGATCTGGGATCTTGATCTGCTGCCGCGTGGAACAACGGTATGGGTGCACGAATAAAAGGTGAGTGGCTGCCTAATTTTTGGCGGGACCCGAATGTAATCGAAGTTAATCGCTTGGCAATGCGCGTGCCGTTCACGGCGCATTCAACTTTGGCGCAGGCGCGCAAGGGTGCGGTCTCGCCGCACACGATCAGTCTCGATGGGTTATGGAAGTTCGCCCTGTGTTCTTCGCCTGATTTGGTGAAGTCCGCGCACATTACTGGCAGCACGGCCGCCACAAAGTGGAGGAAGATCTTGGTGCCGGGCAATTGGACTCTGCAAGATGTTGGAGACCTACCGCATTACACCAATGTGCAGATGCCGTTCGATGGCCCGCCACCGGCATTGCCTGACCGCAACCCGACCGGCGTGTACCGCACAACTTTTCGAGTTCCGCAAAGCTGGAAGCAACGCCAAACCGTGCTGCATGTTGGCGCCGCAGATAGCGCGCACTTTGTCTATGTCAACGGCGAGTTCGTTGGCTACGGCACCGACAATCGTCTGGCTAGCGAATACGACATCAGTAGTTATATGACTAACGGCGCCAACACGCTGGCGATCGTCGTCGTTCGCTACAGCGCCCACAGTTATGTCGAAGACCAGGACCAGTGGTGGATGGCCGGCCTGCACCGCGGCGTGTCACTGCGCTCGCGAGCATTTACGCGTATCGCCAACATTTCTTGCTTTGCCGACTACGAATCGACCACAGGTGTCGGAACGGCGCGTGTCGCGGTCGAGGCAGAGTTCACGACCAAAATGCCGCAGGACGGCTTGCAAATCGAGGCCTGGGTTGAAGACATGGAGGGTAAGCGAGTTTCGCGAATCGCGAAACAAAGAGTTCCTACTAATTTCGACTCGCCGTACTTGTTCACTGGCCACAAGGTCGAATTTTTGCTCGATGTCAAGAAGGCCAGGCCATGGTCGGCAGAAGCGCCAAATCGCTATCTATTCGTTGCCCAAATAAGCGGTGGCAAACAAATTGTCACTCAGGTGATCGGCTTTCGCCGCATCGAAATCAGCGAAGGGGCATTGCGCATCAACGGAATGGCTATAACCGTTTTCGGAGTCAACCGCCACGACCACCACCCCGATCGCGGCAAAGCGGTAACGCGCGATGACATGCGTCAAGACCTCGTTGAGATGAAGCGCCACAACATCAACGCCGTGCGCACGGCGCATTACCCAAACGACCCGGGGTTTCTTGAACTCTGCGACGAGATCGGCATGTATGTCGTGGCTGAGGCCAACATCGAAGCGCATGCCTACAACACTTCGCTGTGCAATGATCCGCGGTATCTCGGGGCGTGGATGTCTCGCGGTTCGAGGATGGTGCAACGCGATCGCAATCACCCGAGCGTGATCATGTGGTCGCTGGGAAACGAGTCTGGCTACGGCGTCAACCACGACACGCTGGCGACTTGGATTCGCACCAGCGACCCATCTAGACCACTGCACTATGAAGGCGCCGTATTTCACGATGGCTGGGCCGACGGCGGCCGCATGGCGACAGACGTAGTTTGCCCGATGTACGCAAGCATCGACAAGATCGTCAATTACGCGCGCAGCGGCGCTGACAGGCCGTTGATAATGTGCGAGTACAGCCACGCGATGGGCAACTCGAACGGCTCGCTCGCCGATTACTGGGACGCAATAGATAGTGAGCCACTGCTCGGCGGCGGCTTCATTTGGGAGTGGAAGGATCACGGGCTGCGCCAGAAGGTTCGCCGTGGCAAGCGACTAGTTGAGCGTTTCGCCTACGGCGGACAATTTGGCGACGTGCCAAACGACGGCAACTTTGTCGCCGACGGGTTGATGTCGTCAGACCTGCAGCCGCACCCGGCGTTGCGCGAGGTCGCGTGGGTGCATCGGCCCGTCGCGGTGCGAGCCGCCAACTCGCAGTTTGCGGTGCTGGTTAAAAATCGCCAATCATTTAGCAACTTGTCGTGGCTGATTGGCACGGTCGCCGTATTGGTCAATGGCATCGAGACTCACAGCGAGCAGTTCGCTCCCGATGTGGTCGCCGGGAGCGAACTAAAGGTCAAACTCTCGTCGAGTGTGGTGAACGCGCTCGAGGCAGTCGGCGAAACTTCGCTGATTTTTCGCTGGTCTCTGGGCGCCGACACGAAATGGGCTAAGCGCGGTCACCTAGTGGCGTGGGATCAGGTGACGATTGCGAACGGAGACGGTCACCGTCTCGTGCCTACTCGCACTGTCAGCTCGCGGGTCGCCGACGATGTCTTAAGCTCTGCAGTGAGGTTGCAATTGTTTCGCGCCGCAATTGACAACGATGGTTTCAAATTAATGCCCGAACTCGCCAAGCGAATTCGCGTCGGCGGCAAGCGGCTTGACGCGTGGCAAAAATCTGGAGTAGCGGACGCTACAAGGGACCCGAACTCGCTTGTCGATCATGTCTTTCAACGCCTCGTCAACAGCGACGGTTCAGTCAGTTACGCCCACAGGGTTGTAGTACCACCGTCTCTGGCGGGGCTCGCCCGAGTCGGCGTGCGCTTCGAGCTGCCGTCTCGTTACAAGCACCTGCGCTACTTCGGGGCGGGACCGCACGAAAACTATTCAGACCGCAGCGCATCGGCGATGCGTGCGGTGTGGGAGTCGAGTCCCGACGAAATGCCCTATTTGGTGCCGCAAGAGTTCGGTCTGCGCACGCAGTGCTCGTGGATCGAATTTGTGGCGTCGGAGACGGATGTGCTGCGCATCGACATCGAACACCCTGCGCAGATGAGTTTTTCGGCGACACACCACACGACTGAGCAGTTGTTCGCGGCGCGTGACTCGACAGAACTCAAGTCAACGGCCGGATTGGTTGTGCACATCGACGCGGCACACTGCGGCGTCGGCACAGCTAGTTGCGGCCCCGATGTATTGCCCGAATACGAGTTGCCCTCGGGCGAGTATTCGTTCGCCTACGTCTTTCGGCGCACCCGAAGGTGACGGTCTTGCGCGTTTAGGCAAGTGCCGTCGGCGAGGTTGAAGCGCCAGCCGTGCAAAGTGCATACCAGTTGATCTCCGTCAATCTCTCCGAACTGCGAAAGGTCGGCCTCGCGGTGCGGACACTTTCTTTGCATTATGTAATCACCGAGTTCAATTTCTTCAGCGCTCTCTGCCTGCGGCAATAACCTGCGCGCCGCTTCGGCCTCGGCGCGGCGCATACGCTCGACCGAGAGCGACTTAAAAAAGTTGTACAAGTATTCGTTGTAGCCGCCTTCACGCCAGGCGCTGAAGCGACACGATAAGAACAACGCGTTCGACCAGTCGATTGCATGCGTGGCAACGACCGCCTCGACGAGTGGTCGCGCGATCTTGAACCGAAAGCCAAACGGCTGACCGGTATGTTGGCTAATTGTCCCATTGGCGAAGTCGATATGAATCTGGATGTCACCGAGATCGAGCACACATCCGGCGCCAATCGCGGCGCGCAGAGTCGGCGCCATCGATAGCAGCGGCTGCCACCATGCCCGCATCGCGGAGACAAGGTCGGTCTTAGCCGTCGGCCACGAGGCCTTGTGCTGCGTCAACCATGGCGCCCAGTCGGCTTGGTAGCGGCGCAAGTACT
The DNA here is from genome assembly GCA_046596615.1 of Ilumatobacteraceae bacterium. GTDB lineage: Bacteria > Actinomycetota > Acidimicrobiia > Acidimicrobiales > Ilumatobacteraceae > UBA3006. The sequence goes on from JBKJMC010000017.1 coordinate 5,705, forward strand.
CGGCCTTGTTCTCGAACGGCTCCATTACCTTCGTGTCGTCGAGCGGATGGATGATTGAGATGTTGCCCGGAGTTACTTCAATCGTCGAGCCAGGGACGTTGATTGTCGCGCTGTTGTTACCGACAGCGCGTAGGCGCGAGATGAACTCGGTCTGATCTGGGAAAATCGAGATCTCGTCGCCATTGATTACGTTGAGGTGAAACAAGTCGTCGTCTAAAAAGCATGGCGGCCCGGCCGACGGCACAATTACGCGGGCGCCGAGCGCATTCACGTAATGAATCGCGCGGCTGAACTGGCTCTCGACCTTGGCCGCGGCGAGAACGCGCTTATTTTCTTCGCTGTCTTCGTAGACCATCGGGAACCAAATTGCCCCGCTGAATTGCAGCCAGTGCATGTCGATCGGGCCGCCCTCGAGAATTTTGGCGATGTCACCGAGACGGCAGTCATTTTGATTGACGAGTCGAGACAGGCCGTCGCCGATCATGATCGCCGAATCGCCGCCAGGGCCATCCGCAATCGCCGACTCGACGTGTATCGAAACGGATAATCCATCGCCGAGGTCTGTAACTTCGCCGTTGCGCGTGCGAATGAACTGGGTGAAACCAAGTCGGCTCAGCTGTCGTTCGAGTTCGCGGGTTGCGAAATCAGGTAACAACACTGGCGTGTTCTTGTCGACATGTCGCGCAAGCCATGTTTCGTCGAGATGGTCGCCGTGCTGGTGAGAGATATATAGGTACGAGGGTCGCTCGAGTTCGTCGAGAAGTTCGCCACTCAACTGGTCGTTGCGCGGGAATGGAAACCACGAGCCGAAAAAAGCAGGCTCAAACCACGGGTCGCAGACGATTGTTGCTTGGCGCGTGCGCACCAAAATGCCCGCGTGACCGAGCGAGGTTGCCC
>JBKJMC010000071.1:0-14772 GCA_046596615.1 Ilumatobacteraceae bacterium
GAAACCACTGTTGACATCCTTCTCGACGACAATCTCTCCGTTGCGAGTTTCGAACCCAGGCTTTTGCTCACCAGTCGGCAGCGTAAACTTGAGCGGTGAGGCGGCCTCGCGCGAATCATGCCGAGTAAATGCGACGGTGTGACCAGCCTCACGCCAGACCTCTAGCAACTTGAGCATGTTCGGCTCGGCGCTTGGATTGTTGCGGCGACCAGTGGGCCCGCCCCAGTGTTGCAAGACATCGACTCCCTTTTGTACATCAACAAGTAACAGGGCGGTGTCAGCTCGGAACTGCTTGATCATCGCTTGTAATCTTAGGCGAACGTCGGCCGACGGCACTTGGTCAGTCGCATTAGAGCCGTCAAAGGGTGACGCGTATACTTCACCGAGGGGGTAATAATGGGCACGCATCGAACGCTTACACGTGACGAACTAACCGCAGCGATCAAGAAAGGTGACATCGACACGGTCATTGTCGCCTTCCCTGATTTGCAAGGCCGACTCGTCGGTAAGCGCATCACAGGATGGTTCTTCCTTGAGGATGTCGCCGAGCATGGTACCGAAAACTGCAACTACCTGATCGCGACCGATATGGACGACAATCCGATCCCCGGTTATAGATTCGCGAGTTACGACCTTGGCTACGGTGACATGGTGGCGATGCCGGACTGGAACACGGTTCGCGTGTTGCCGTGGCAGACAAAGACGGCGATGGTGATGTGCGATGTGCAGCACCCTGGTTCGCACGCGCCTATTGGCGTTTCGCCGCGGCAGATGCTTCGCGACCAAGTTGCGGCCGCGGCCGCGGCAGGTTACACGGCGATGCTGGGAAGCGAAATTGAGTTCTATCTCTTTGACGACTCGTTCAAGGGCGCGCGCGACAAGGGCTATCGCTCGCTAGAGCCGCACTCGCCGTGGATGGAGGATTACCAGATCGTGCAAACTACTTTTGACGAGTATGTGCTCGGCGACATTCGCCGCGGCCTCGAGGGCGCCGGCATCCCGATCGAATGTTCAAAGGGCGAGGCGGGCCGCGGTCAACACGAGGTCAACCTTCGTTACGCCGAGGCACTCGACATGGCCGACCGCAACACGGTCTACAAATCGGCAGCTAAAGAAATAGCGGCGAGTCACGGCCGCTCCGTGAGTTTCATGGCCAAGTACAACTTTGGCGAAACGGGTTCATCGTGTCACGTGCACTCCAGTTTGTGGAACAAGTCAGACGGTGCGCCAGCGTTTGCAGGTCACGACATGCCGGAAGTTTTCACGCAGTACCTGGCGGGCCTGCTGGCAACCGCGAGAGACTTCAGCCTGCTGTGGGCGCCCACGGTGAACAGCTATCGACGGTTTCAACTGGGTTCGTGGGCGCCGACCGCCATCGCCTGGGGCAACGACAATCGCACGCTCGGATACCGCGTCGTCGGTCACGGGGCTGGCGCGCGAGTCGAGTGCCGGATACCCGGTGCCGACGCCAACAGTTACTTCGCCTTCGCAGGCACGATCGCTGGTGGCCTATATGGCATTCGCCACAAACTCAAACTGGAAGCGCCGTTTGCCGGCAACGGCTACGAGGCCAAGGACGTCAACCGCATTCCGTCGTCGCTGCACGAGGCGATCGCGTATTGGGAGAACAGTGCTATAGCCCGAGAGTGTTTCGGCGACGATGTGCATCACCACATCTTGACCATGGCCAAAGCCGAGTGGCGAGCATTCAATCAAACCGTCACCGATTGGGAGCTGACGCGCTACTTCGAGCGCTCGTAAATTCAGAATCTAGAGTGTTATTTCGAGGCGCGATTAATAAGGAGAACTAATGGCCCGGTTATCAGGGAAAGTCACGATCATTACTGGCGCATCCGGCGGTCTTGGCCGCGTCGCCGCGCTCAAGTTTGCTGGCGAGGGCTCGCACATCGTGATCACCGACGTCGCCGACGGATCTGGCGTAGTCGCCGAGATTAAGTCGGTCGGCGGGTCGGCCGCCTTCATCAAGGGCGATGTAACCAGCGAAGATTCTTGGCAAGAAGTGATCGGTTTCGCCAGCAAGACTTTCGGCAGCGTCGACGTGTTGTACAACAACGCGGGCGTGATGCTCGGCGACGACGACAACCCGGTAACCACACCGATGTCGGTTTACGAGCGCACCATGGATATCAACGTCAAGGGCGTCCTGCTCGGTTGCAAGTACGCAATCCCAAAGATGCTCGAACAGGGCAAGGGCACGATCGTCAACGTTGCCTCGTTCGTCGCCCACATGGGCGCGGCCACCCCGCAAATTGCGTACACGGCGTCGAAAGGCGCGGTGCTGGCGATGACCCGCGAGATCGCCGTTATCTATGCGCGCAAGGGGATCAGGGCCAACGCGCTGTGCCCGGGCCCCGTGATGACGCCGCTTCTCGCGGCGTTCCTAGATAGCGATGCCAAGCGCCAGCGCCGACTCGTGCACATCCCGATGGGACGCTTCGGCGAACCCGAAGAGATCGCCAATGGCGCGTTGTTCTTGGCCTCCGACGAGTCGTCGTGGATGACTGGCCAGTCGCTAATAATCGACGGCGGCATCACCGCGGCCTACGTCACGCCCGAATAACTTTTTAGTTATCGGGCGCAACGTAATGCGCGAGATCGCTGGCTACGAACCGATTGTCGTCTTCGGCCCGGTAAACCACTTCTTAACCGACATGTGCCACCACACCCACAACACCAACAGCGTGCCTCCGGTGAGGATCGGCGCGTAGTTGACAGATGTCCAAGTGAAGTCGGCGTTGCCGGGCACCCCCGTTGGGGTAAACGGCAAGATGAAATACACCGTGATGACCGCGATCTCGGCGACGGCTAAGAGGTTCATCCATTTATAACGCGTGCCGAGATTCCATTCGCCTGGAACAAAGCTGTCGCCGGCCTTCCAGCGGTACCAAATCGGAATCAGGAACGCGAGGTAAAGGCCGATCACCGCAACCGAAACGATCGCGTAGAACGCCGTTGGCGCGCCAGTCGGGCTCTTGTACAGAGCGGGGAGCGTGATGATGATGCCGATCAATGTCGAGACCAGAACGCTGTTTACCGGCACGCGCTCCTTATTGACCTTCGCCAGCATCTTGTGGCCAGGCACAACTCCGTCGCGACTAAAGGCGTACATCATGCGCGAGCACGACGTGAGGCAAGCAGTTGCGCAGAACAATTGGCCAACCACCGAGATGATCATGACCACTCTGAAGAGTGACGTCGAAAGCGCGGTCGCCAAGATGGCGATTACCGAACCGCCGCCGTAGGCGTTGACTGTTGGGTCGAACGAGCTGATGATGTCGACCTTCGTCGCGGCATAGAGGAATGACATCAGCAGCACGTAGCCGCCAATTGCCGAGTAGAAAATCGACTTCCAGATTCCGCGAGCGGCGGCCATGTGCGCGCCTTTGGTCTCTTCTGACATGTGCGCCGATGCATCGAACCCAGTAATCGTGTACTGGGTAAGCAAGAAGCCGAGCGGCAACACGTAAAAGAGGTACCAGTGGTCACCGAAGCCTGATTGATTGATGCGCTCAGTAAACATCCAATTCAGTGTTTGATGCTCGCTTGGGCTGAACACCAGGATCAAGATCACAATCGCCGAGCCGAACACGTGCCACCACACCGAAATGTTGTTGACGATGGCGAGCAAGTGACCGCTGAAGATGTTGGCAAGCGTGATGACCGCGGTGATCACTAAGAACCAGAAGAACTGCTGCTTCAGGTAATCGCCACCCAGAAAACTGGTGGGGTAACTGCTGGAGTACGACCCGATGATGGTGTTGAGGAAGAAACTCGCCCCGTAGACCACCGATGCCGTAACAGCCAGCAGGCCAACGAGGTTTAGCCAGCCGGTATAGAAACCCGCCTTGGCGCCGCCAAGCTTTGCCGCCCACCAGTAGATGCCACCCGACGTCGGGTACGCGGAGGCGAGTTCTGACATGCAGAACCCGATGATCAAAATGAAAGCGGAAATGAGTGGCCAGCCGATTGAAATCGCGACCGGCCCACCGTTATTCCACGCTTGACCGAATGTTGTGAAGCATCCAGCCAAAATCGAAATGATCGAAAACGAAATTGCAAAGTTAGAAAAACCCGACCATGATCGATTGAGTTCTTGTTTGTATCCGAGTTGTGCGAGACGATGTTCGTCGTCGCTAGTTGTTTGTGTTGTCATGTAACCCCCATTACGGGCGAGGCGGGATACCTCGCTTTTCACAATATAGCCCAATTGCTGCGGCGCATTTGGATGCGCAAGCGAGCCGGCAAGTCAACGGTATTAATGTGGCATTGTGCTAACGCCGACACTATTTCGCGAGCCTGTCGAACTGTTGCCTTTTGATGGCAGCGCAATCTTGTGCCGTGACTTTATCGCGGCCGATCGCGCGTCCGAAATATTCAAAATCCTGTTGCGCGAGACGAATTGGGAGGGGCACGACCTAGTGCTCTTTGGCAAGCGCATTGCCGAGCCGCGGTTGTCTACCTGGCACAGCGAGGCACACATTACGTATCGATATTCGGGAAGCCTGCGCACTCCGCAGCCCTGGACAATACTGCTCGAGTCTCTTCGCGACAAGTGCAGCGCGAAAACCGGGGCAAAATTTAATGCCGTTTTCGTTAACCTATATCGCGATGGCGCTGATGGGGTGGGATGGCACGCCGACAATGAACCGTGCAATGGGCCCGAGCCAACTATCGCATCCTTGAGTTTTGGGGCTACTCGACGGTTTGATTTGCGACATCGTGAGAGCAAGGAGACGCTCAGTGTGCAATTGGACGCGGGGAGCCTTCTCGTGATGTCGGGTCTGTCGCAGCGCTCCTGGGTTCACCGAGTTCCGCGATCGAAGCGAATTAATGACCCGCGTATTAACTTGACCTTCCGCAACGTCGTCGACGTGTAGGTGTAATTTAGATTGGCTTATTCGAGTAGGAGATATTGATGACATCAATTCAAGAACTGCAGAGCGCCCTCGGCGCCAAGGTGTCATTAAACGCGACCGTGCTCGAGCACCATTCGCACGATGAGGGGTTTCACTTGGCGGCCATGCCCGATGCGGTCGTGTTTGCCGAGTCGACGCAAGACGTCGCTACAACTCTGAAAATTTGCAACGAGCACCGCACCCCGGTTGTGGCATGGGGCGTCGGCACGTCGCTAGAGGGCAACAGCACCCCGATTTATGGCGGTGTGTCGTTAGACCTTTCGCGGATGGACAGGGTTCTGCGTGTCGGCGCCGAAGATCTCGACTGCACGGTTCAGCCGGGCGTGCGCCGCAAGCAACTCAACGAGGCGCTCGCCGAGCACGGACTGTTCTTCCCGGTCGATCCGGGGGCCGACGCCAGTCTCGGCGGCATGGCTTCAACCGGCGCGTCGGGCACGACGACGGTTAAGTACGGGGCGATGAAAGAACTCGTGCTCGGGCTAACAGTTGTTACCGCCGCAGGAGAGACAATTCAGACATCGCGCCGCGCCAGAAAGACTTCTGCCGGGTACGACCTGACACACCTGTTCGTCGGCTCGGAGGGCACGCTCGGCGTCATCACCGAATTGAACCTGCGCCTGTTCGGGATACCTGAAGTTATTGCCGCCGCGACGATGCAGTTTCCGAGCGTGCGCGACGCCGTAAATGGCGTGATTGAAGTGATTCAGTTCGACCTCGACGTGGCCAGAATCGAATTGATTGACAGCAACGCCGTCCGCGTCGTTAACGCATACTCAAGATCCGGTCTCCCAGAGCAGGCACTGTTATTGCTTGAGTTTCATGGCTCACCTGAAACGGTCGAAATTAACGTCGCTGCTGTCTACGAAGTGTTGGCTCGTCACGGCGGTACTGGTTTCACAAAGACTACAGATGAGGGCGAGCGTCGTCGGCTGTGGCAGGCGCGCCACGACGCCGCGATTGCGTGCAAGTCTTTGATACCCAACAGCAGAATTTTTTCGACCGACGTGTGCGTGCCGATCTCGCGGCTCGCCGACTGCATTGAGCAGACCCAACTGGATCTGGCGTCTGAAGACATTGTTGGTCCGATCGTCGGCCACGTCGGCGACGGCAACTTTCATGTGTTGCTCGCGGTAAACCCGGACAATCACGAGGCGGTGTTAGTGCTAGAACGGTTTCACGCGCGGCTCGTGGCGCGCGCGTTGTCGATGGAGGGCACGTGCACGGGCGAACACGGCATTGGCATCGGTAAGTTGCAATTCTTAATTGACGAACTGGGCGAGCAGACCGTATCGGTGATGGCGCAGATCAAAAGGGCTCTCGACCCGAACGGCATTTTGAATCCAGGTAAAATTATTGCCGACAGGTTCTTCGAGTCAATTGCGGCTGGTTGAACCGGCAAAGACTCCGAGGGCAATAAAAATAGTTCCGGAAATGTATCGCTGGATAAAAGGGAGCGACTTGCCGCGCAGCAATTTGTCGCGCAACGCGCTCGCCGTTAGTGCGTACATCATGTCGGTGGTTAGACCGATCACTACGAAGGTCGATCCCAAAACCAGTGACTGCAGCGCCGCCGAACCGCGGTCGGCGTCAATGAATTGCGGCAAGAACGAGAGAAAAAAGAGGGCCACCTTCGGATTGAAGATGTTGACCACTATGCCCTGAGTGAACGAGCGCTTCAGGCTCGCCCCTGCCACTGTCGCGTTCATCTCGGATGGTCTGCGAACCAGCGTGCGCACGCCGATGTAGACGAGGTAACCAGCGCCTATCCACTTAACGACATTGAACGCAGTCGCCGAGGTGGCGATGACGGCCGAAAGGCCGACGGTGGCCGCTAGGACGTGCACGAAGTTGCCAATCTCCAATCCGGCAACGGCGGCGATCGCCACGTTGCGACCGTCGGAGACGCTGCGGTTGATGATGTACAGGACGGCTGGCCCCGGAATCAGGAGGAGAGCGAGCGAGGCGACGGCAAAAGTCAACAGTGAATCAATCGCGGGCATCCCTTGACTCTAGGTGTACGGTCTAGTTACAGCACACTAAAAACTTCGGGGGTTTGTTATGAAGCGGTTTTGCACGGTTTTCTCTTCGGTATTATTGGTAGCGGCAACTGTCGGGGCCTGTGGCGGAGACAACAACGACTCGTCCGATGCCACCAACAACGACATTTCTGGCAGCGTCAAGGAGTGGGTTGTAGCGGTAAATGCAACCACCGCCAAGGCTGGCGACGTTACCTTCACAATTTCGAACAAGGGCACGATCGGTCACGAGTTTTTGGTGGTCAAGACCGACATCGAGAACGGCAAGATTCCGCTGGGCGGCGACCATTTCGAGGAACCTTCCGCAGGTTTGGAAGTAATCGACGAAATTCATGAATTTCCTGCCGGCGAGACGAAATCATTGACGGTGACGCTCGAGCCAGGTAATTACCAACTGGTCTGCAACCTGCCAAGTCACTACGGCGCGGGCATGCACTTGTCGTTCAAGGTGATTGCCTAGTCTCTGAGTTCGCCGCACAAATGCGGCCCAGTTAGTCTTGGCGTATGAGAGTTTCGGTCGTCGCCGGGTCGTGTCACGGCCATCAAATGTGCGCGATCGCCGCGCCTGAAGTTTTTGGCAGCGACGAATTGGGAAATGCAACCGTGCTGATAAGCGGCGACATTCCTGTCGTGTTGCAGGCCAAGGCTCGCCGCGCCGAATCGAACTGCCCCGAAAGGGCGATCGTAATTACCGAGTAATTTTGGCGACTAGCAATGGGGGTTGTGAATGTCTGAAGCAATAAAGCCAGTCGAAGATCTGCTTACCGACTACGACATCTTTGATCCGGAATTCATTCGCGATCCGTACCCGAGCTTCGGCGAGATTCGAGAGTCGACGTGCCCGATCGCGCACACCGACCGCTGGCAGGGCTCGTGGATGCCGACTCGCTACGAGGACGTCGTAGCCATTGCTCAGGAGTATGAGACATTTACGTCGAGGGGCATTTTGGTTCTGCCGCCGCCGCCCGGGCAAACCGAGGGCGCCTACGGATCTGTGACTGCGCCGCCGATCACATCTGATCCGCCCGAACACCACTGGCATCGACGGTTAATTTTGCCAGTGTTTGCTCCGCAGGCAATTGCCAAGTACGAGCAGGGAACGCGAGATTTGTGCAACGCGTTGATTGATGAGTTCATCGACGATGGCACTGCGGACGCCGCCGCCGACTACGCGCAACACATTCCCGTGCGGGTGATTGCCACCATGCTGGGTGTGCCCCTTGAGATGGAGCCAGAATTTACGGAATGGGTACGCGGCGCACTCGAGAACATGACCGACATGGAGGGCCGAAAGCGCGCGCGCAGCAGCATCCTTAACTTTTTCTTGGCGCAGGTCCAAGACCGCCAGAACAACCCGCGCGAGAATGACCTCATCACCGATCTAATGAACGCAGAAGTCGAGGGCAAGAAAGTACCGATCGAATACGTGCTCGGAGTGTGCAACTTGATGTTGGTGGCAGGCGTCGACACGACCTGGTCGGCGATTGGCTCGATGATGTGGCACATGGCCCAGCACCCAGAACACCGCCAGCAACTGCGCGACAATCCCGGCTTGTGGCCCACCGCAATTGAAGAACTGCTGCGTGTTTACGCGCCGGTGACGATGGCCCGCGTTGTCGACCACGACGTCGAGTTTCAGGGTTGCCCGATGAAGGCCGGTGACCGCGTGTTGATGCCGTTCCCTGCCGCCAACCGCGACCCGCGCCAGTTCGAGAACCCGGACGAGGTGATCTTGGATCGCGAACACAATCGCCACGTGGCATTCGGTTCGGGAATCCACCGCTGCGCGGGCAGCAACTTGGCGCGACTCGAAGTTCGAGTCGCCTTACAGGTGTGGCTCGAACGGATTCCAGAATTTGAACTTGTTGACCCGGCGAGCGTGACGTGGGCGGGCGGTCAGGTGCACGGCCCGCGCAAGTGTCTCGTCAAGTTCTAAATTGCCGCTCCGCTGCTTTCGTGTTTCCCTTCGACGTCGATAGTAGGCAGAATTCGATTTAGCCACTTCGGAATCCACCAGTTACGATCGCCCAGAAGCTCCATCGTCGCTGGCACCAACACCATGCGCACGATCGTGGCGTCGATGAACACGGCAATTGCCAGACCTAGACCAAATAGTTTTAGCTGACGGTCGTAGCCGAGTACGAAGGCCGCAAAAACGCAGACCATGATCAGCGCCGCCGCGGTGATCACGCGTGCTGAGGCGGCGAGGCCGTCGGCGACAGCGTAGGCGTTGTTGCCGGTACGGTCGTACTCCTCCTTAATCCGCGAGAGCAAGAACACCTCGTAGTCCATGGATAGGCCGAACACGATCGCGAACAGCATCATCGGCGCCCAGGCCTCGATCGGGCCTGCCTTGCCGACGCCGATCAAACTGATGCCCCAACCCCATTGAAAAATTGCTACGAGCACGCCGAACGACGCGCCGATCGAGAGCAGGTTCATGATCACGGCTTTAAGCGGCACGAGAATGCTGCGGAACACTGTCATCAGCAGCAAAAACGAGAGCAGTAACACGCCGATGAACAAACGCGGGAGACGGTGACTAATCGCAGTAGCGAAGTCGTCACCACCGGCTGTCCAACCACCAACTTTGGCCTGCACGCCAGTCGCGGGGATGACGTTTTCTCGCAGGTCGGCAATCAGGTGCGAAGTTTCGATGTCTTGTGGCGATGTCGTCGGGTATGCGAGCACGAGGCTGAGGCTGCCGTCTTGCGAAGCGGGGACTGATTGCGCAAAGGCGATCCCTGGTGTGTTCTTAATCGTCGTTACAAATGTTTCTAGGTCACTCGGCGTGCGCGCTGTTTCGCCCTGCACGGTAATGTACAGCGGGCCGTTGAAGCCCGGGCCAAAGCCCTCGGCGAGCAGATCGTAGGCGCGACGCACGGTGGTATTCGTTGGCGAGTTTCCGGTGTCGCCAGTGCCGAGGCGAATGGATGCCAATGGCAGCGCCATGATCACCAGTACCGTTGCCGCCGCGATCGCCGATCGCCAAGGACGGTGCTGGATGAAGCGACTCCAGCGGTACCAGAAAGTCTGCTCTTTTGGTTTTGTTTTGCGCTGCGGCAGCGCCACGCGAAGCGGCTTGACGATGAAACTCAACGCGGTTATCGCAATTGCTAGAGCGACAGCAGAAATGAAAATCGGCATCGACCGTTTGATAATGGCAAACACCGCCAAAACCACGAAAGATGCGAGTGCCGCCATTGCGGCGCGGCTAGTGATGTCGATGCGGTGCTTGGCCATCGCTAGCAACGCCGGCAGCAACGTGAGCGAGGCGATCATCATAAGCAAAACGCCGGTTGACGCGCCGACGGCCAGGCCATTGGTGAAGCTGAGCTGCATCAAGAAGAGACCGAGCAACGAGATGATCACGGTGATGCCGGCGAAGACGACGGCACGGCCAGACGTATCTACTGAATTGACGACCGCGTCTTCGACGCTCAGTCCCGCCACGAGGCCTTCTCTATATCTGGTCACGATGAACAGCGCGTAGTCGATGCCGACCCCAAGACCGATCATCGCCACCATCGAGATCGTGAAATCGGGCATGCGGACGACGTTGCTGATTAGGGTCACGATGCTCGACCCGAGCACGAGGCCGGCGAGCGCTGTGCCGATCGGCAAGCCCATCGCCAGCACCGATCCAAAGGCCAGAACCAGAATTATGATCGCCGCGAATAATCCATACAGCTCGCTTGGCGGAAGTTCGAATATTGCGAAGATTTCGCCGCCGTATTCAATCGTGACGCCGTTGATTGCGACGCTGTCGCCGAGAGCTTCGATCTCTCCTCCGACGGCGTGGGCCTCTTTCTGCGAGCGGTCGCTGATGTCGACCTGGGCAAAGGCGATGTTGCCCTTGGGGCTAATCTGGCTGACTTGGGCGTAGGGGCTGATGATGCTGACCCCGTCGATTTCTTTGACTTTGTCGAAAACCACGGTCAACGCCGTTTGCACGGCCGAGTCGGTGACGCCCTGCTCGGCGCGAACGACAATCTGACCTGTAAATCCCGCGAGGGTCGGCGCGTTGTCGCTCAACAGTTCGAAGACTTCGCTTGACTCGCTCTTGGGTAACGAAAACTTTGTGGAAAAGTTTGATCCGGTGAAGCTCGAGAGCGCGCTGATCACAATGATCAGCGGAATCCATATTCCAAAAACGACGAGCCGACGACGGCGAACACAGAAACGGGCAAGATTGGCGAGCATTTTTGGCCTTTCGCGCAGGACTTGGTGACGGCGCAAAAACGCCGCCACTATGTTATGCGAATACCGCTGGCAAACCACCCGTGTACACCCTGTCGAGTATCCACTCTCCGCTTGGAAGTTCGCCGCCAAACTCGAGCGGCACTGGCACCGTCGCCATCGCCGCGCGGGTTAACGCCACGAAACTCCGGTCGGCCACTGCCCGACACCGCCGTCTTGCATCAGCATTCCACTTAGAGTGCGCTCGGTATTTTGCGAGCGCCACAGCAACATCTCTTGGGCTAGCGGCAGCACCCGCGCGGGATCGTCAAAGGTTGTTCGCCAGGTTGGGTCTTTCGCCAAATCGAACGCCAGCCAGCTGCCGTCGCCGAACTGCACATAGGCAGTGTCCTTGCTGAGACGCGTTGTCACATTTTGGCGCTCAAGGCGTCGATCCCACGGCCAATCGCGGGGCTCGTCATTGATGTACGCGAATCGCCAGTCGTATTCGTATGTGGCGGATGCGCGCCACGATTTCGGCGGCATCCCCTGGATGAAGGGTGAGAGCGGGAATCCATCACACTGAATCGGCACTGGCTGGTCGAGCGCCTCCGCAATGGTCGGCAAGATGTCGATGTTCTCGGTGAACTCAGTAACGACGGTACCGTGCTGTTGCGGGTGGCGGGGGTCGCGCACTATGCCAACTATGTGATAGCTCTGCTCGAAGAATCCGAGTTTTTCGCGCAGTCCGTGGTCGCCGAGTTGATCTGCGTGGTCAGCGGTGACGATAATCATCGTGTTGTCCCAAATGCCAAGGGCGTCGATCTTGTCGAGCAGGCGGCCGACTTGTGAGTCGACCTCGCTGATCATGCCATAATATTGCGCGCGCATCTCGCGCTTGCCCGCATCGTCGGCGGGCGCGCTTGATCCCTCTAGGTGCATCACCGCCTCGTGAAACGGATGTCTGTTCGCGCTCGGTTCAAGCGGCATCTCGACATCTTGCGGGTCGTACTCCGTGCTCCATTTGCCAGCTGCCGCATACGGCGGGTGCGGCCGCAGAAAACTAGCGTGCGCGAACCACGGTTGGTCTTGCTTATCGAGCCAGTCGCACATGTGGTCGGCGAGAAACGCGCTGATGCTGAACTTGGCCGGGCGCATTGGCTCGGTGCTCAGTGCGATCTGCGGGTTCATCGGCACATCGAAGCCGTTTAGGCGCAAGTGATTGATCCATAATTCGTGCGGCTCTGGCAGAAATAATTGGCAATCGAAACCCGGCAGCACGCCCTCGTAATGCGAGAGCCGCCAATCGGTGGGGCCGTTCGTGTCGCGAGGGTCAGCCGACTGATCGGTGTAGCCGAATAATACGGGGTTATAGCCGGCGCGGCGGGCGAGCAACGCGACGTTGTCGAAACGGCGGTCGAGCGGTGTGCCGTTTGTGACGACACGGTGGTTCATTTGATACATGCCCGTGTACAAACTGGCACGGCCCGGCGAGCAAGGCGCACACTGGCTGTAGTGATTGGCGAATCGCACCCCAGAATTTGCGAGACGATCGAGGTTCGGGGTCTTGACCAGTTTGTGGCCAGCTATTGATAGGCATTCGGCTCGAAACTGGTCGAGTGTTATGAGCAGAACATTTAACGGCATGATAAACGAGCGTAGTGTGAGATGCGTGAACGAGTTGCAACATCGCAGTGAACTGATTGATATCGGCAATGGCGTGCGTTTGCGTATCGTCGAGTGGGGCGAGTCGACCGAAAATATGCTCGCGTCGATAGTGCTCGTGCACGGCTTGGCGTCGAACGCGCTGTTGTGGCAGGGTGCGGCATTAGAACTCGCGAAACTCGGGCATCGAGTTATGGCTGTCGACCTGCGCGGTCACGGTCACAGCGACAAACCCGAGGGCGGATACGACGTCTCCTCTGTTGCCGGCGACCTGGCACGGCTGTTGACGATCGTTGCGCCCCGCGGATTTGTCAAACCCGTTGTTGTTGGCCAGTCATGGGGTGGCAACGTCGTGCTTGAGTTGGCGCACAAAAATGGTTTGCTCGTACGTGGAGTGTGCGCGGTCGACGGTGGATTCTTGGAGTTGCAGCGGCATTTTCCAAATTGGGAAGATTGCCAGGCGCAGTTGCGACCGCCGCCGATTGCAGGTACGCCAGCCGACCAGATTCGCGGATACATGCTGCGAGCGCACCCGGATTGGCCGCAGTCTGGCATCGAAGGCGCGATGGCCAATTTCGATCACCTTCCAGATGGCACGGTGCAGCCGTGGCTAACTCTCGAGCGCCACCTGCTGGTTTTGCGCGGTTTATGGGAGCACGATCCGACACGTATATATAAGGACATCAAGGTCCCAGTTTTGTTCATTCCGGCAGATGGCCCCGGTGGCGTGTTCGGCGCCACCAAGCGTGAGGCAATTGATACGGCGCTGAGTATGGTGCCAGGGTCGCGAGTCGAGTGGTTTAGCCCGGCCGATCATGACCTGCACGCCCAGCACCCGAAGCGATTCGCCGCGGTGTTGCACGCGGCGACTACCGACGGATTTTTTATATGAATACTCGACTTCCTCGGATTCTCGTGATTATGGGCTCGGGCGAGACCGCGCCGACGATGGTGCCAACGCATCGAATGATTTCACGGATGTTGCCGAACCCTGCGAAGGCGACCCTGCTCGACACGCCGTACGGGTTTCAGGAAAACGCGCCAGAGTTGGCGACGAAGGCGGTTGAGTACTTTAAGACCAGCATCAATATGCGTTTGGATGTCGCCGGTCTGACGCAAATTGTTGGGGCCGACGCGCTTGCTGTCGAGCGCGGGCTGCAACTTGTGGCCGAAGCGCACTATGTTTTCGCGGGCCCCGGATCGCCGACGTATGCATTGCGACAATGGGCAGGGAGCCCCCTTGCCGGATTGCTAGTCAAGAAGCTTCGCGACGGCGGAGTCGTGACTTTTGCATCGGCAGCCGCGCTGACTCTTGGCCGCTTTACTCTGCCCGTCTACGAGATCTACAAGGTCGGCGAGGAGCCGCACTGGCTAAACGGTCTGAACATCTTGGCGGAGATCGGCATCGACGCCGCTGTGATCCCGCACTACAACAATGCCGAGGGCGGCCACCACGACACGAGATTTTGTTACATGGGCGAGCGGCGTTTGGCGATGCTCGAACGCGAATTGCCCAGCGACGTATATGTCCTCGGCGTCGACGAGCACACTGGCGTAGTGATCGATATTGACGAGCAGACCGCAACCGTCGTCGGCAAGGGTGTGCTCACCCTTCGTTATGGCGGCGTATCGACCGAGATTGCCAGTGGTCAGGTGTTGCCACTTGAGAGGCTTCGCGACCCTGCATTTGCCGGTACCTCAAACCTCGCAACGGCGGCCGTCGCCGCTGGTCGCGTCGATGCCGGTGCTGTTGTCGCACCGCAGGTTCTCGATAGCAATCTGCGCCAGGCCACCGATCGGCTGAATTCTGACTTCGCAGCCGCGCTCGCAAGCGGCGACGCCGATGCGGCCGCGCGCGCCGCGCTCGAACTAGATGACGCGATCGCGGGCTGGTCTGCCGACACGCTGCAAAGCGATGATTCAGACAACGCGCGGGCAGTATTGCGAAGCATGAT
>JBKJMC010000043.1:0-6836 GCA_046596615.1 Ilumatobacteraceae bacterium
GTTTCGGGAGCTCTCGATTTCTATTGGAAAGACCATTGCCAAGTTTGGGATGCCCGCGACTGTGTATACCTGACGTCCGGGTGTGCCGTTTTGTGCAAGTTCACGAAGCGTTTTGGGAACTGTTGAAATATCAAATCCGGCTTTTGATGTAATTGTAGAGTTGTTTGCTTCGAGAAAGATTTGAATTGAGTTGGAAGACGCGGTTGCCACCTCAAGCGCCTTGTTTGGTTCCATGCCGTCGCGTAGAAGTCTGGCAACTTCGCGAGAGAGTACTGCCGCTTCGTGGGTAGCACTAGAAATTCGTTGATTGGTGATGAACGTGCGCAAAGTAAAGAATGAAATTGATGTCGTTGCTCCCGAAATCAAAAAGGCGATACCGATGCCAGTTGCTACGGCCTTTGAGTGGAGCGAGAGAAACCGTCGTCGGCGGTTAGGGGTGCTATTCAACTATTTTAAATCCAACACCGCGAATGGTTTGTATCAATTCTGGAACATCGCAATCAGCCAACTTTGAGCGCAGTCTGTAAATTTGCATGTCAACTAATCGCGAATCACCGAGATAGTCATAGCCCCAAACGGACTCGAGTAAATCATGACGAGTGACAACCTTAGGCGAGCGAATTAAGAGTTCTTTCAAAATGTGAAATTCTGTGCGCGTTAGATCAATTCGTTTTCCCCGCGACGTCGCTTCGTGCAAGTCACTGGATAACGCCAAACTCCCGAGCGTAATGTGAGAATTGATTGCCTCAACGTCTGGTGGATTTTGAGGACTTATGCGTCGAAGAATCGCTCGAATTCGAGCGGAGAGCTCCTTTGCTCCGATTGGCTTATTTAGAAAATCGTCAGCCCCTGCTTCAAGCGCCGCAACTACGTCATGCGAGTCTCCAAACGCTGTAAGCACCACGATCGGAATCGCTGTTGATTTACGTGCGCGGCGAACAACCTCTAAGCCACTTATACCTGGAAGACGCAAGTCAACAATCGCGATGTCGAATTGATCGGATTCGATGCAAGTTAGGGCATGTTCGCCAGAGTCAACGTCAGTGACCAAAAATCCGTCTTCTTTCATGGAGGTAGTGATGAGTTGTCGAATCTTGGCGTCGTCTTCAACAAACAATATGCGGGTTTGCATTGTTTTAGTTTGCCACGAATTTCCCAATAGTGTTGGATCAAATTAATCATCCGTTACTGGTATGCGTTTGTTACGCGATCGTTACGATTTGTTACCTTGAATACAGATGAATGAAATAAGGTTCCTGACATGATTGGTGCATGTTTACAAGACGTCGAATAGTTGACTCAACGCTGTACATCCCGGCCCGAAATGAATCCTCAACCATTGGCGAAGTGGTTGGGTTGCTCCGGGAGGCCGCTAACTCATTGCATCAGCGTCGGACAAATATAGTCGTGGTTGATGATAGATCTACGGACAACACGGCCATTCTTGCCAAGGCGGCCGGAGCATCGGTCATATCGACGGAATCCATGTGCGTTGAAATTGGAGGAAGCCTAGGCAAAGGTGACGCAATTTGGGCGTCGCTTCGACATTGCGAAACACCGCTCATCGGTTGGGTAGACGGAGATTTGTCGACGCTTTCTCCAAGCAATTTATTGCAAATGTTTGAAGTTTTGCGTAAAGATTCATCGAAACAATTGGTTAAGGCGCGGTTTGACAGAGTGCAGGGAGGTTCTGTTGTCGACAGAGGCCGCGTAACAATGTTGACGGCGATTCCGCTGCTTGACATGTTATTTCCTGCAGTGGGACGTATAAGTGAGCCACTTTCTGGCATGTTCGCGGGGCGAACCGAGGTGCTTTCTTCATTGTGGCTTGACTGTGACTACGGAGTTGATATTGGAATTGTTCTTGATATTGCATCTAATTTTGGAACTGACTCAATTGCAGAACTGTATGTTGGACAACTTGAACATCGAAATCGAAGTCTGATTGATTTATCCGAAACTGCCCGCCAGGTTGCTCGTGCGATAATATCTCGATCGCATTCGGATAGTGTCATTTCCAGTTCACTAGATTTTCGACGATTTCCGCCACGCGAACGGGCTCGACAATTGGCTTAGTCCATTTCGCTGGATTCTAAGACAGCGGATTTCCAGAGTTTCGCCTGCGTTGCCGTCTGGTGGATCGTTCTAGAACATTCGGAAAGAAGTTGCCCAGGATTGAAATGACTCATCGTTATCATTGTCGCAGCTTGATGATTGGGTTAGGTCTGCTTCTTCGAGACGATGTAATTCATCATGTTTGATCTGATGGTATGCAATAGTGACCATGATGAGCCATGTAATTAGCAGGAGTAGAATATTGAACATAAGCGAACCCTATTTGTTCGATTGCTTCGTTCTATATTAAAAATTGAAACAGTTGTGTCACAAAACGGAGCACTCCAAGCTTGTTTTGTTCGCTTACGCCTCAGTCAAATTGCTGGAGTTTTGGAAGGGATCAATGTCTTTGCGTTCGCTCGAATCCTTAGTGCGCCCGGAGGGACTCGAACCCCCAACCGTCTGATCCGAAGTCAGATGCTCTATCCATTGAGCTACGAACGCTGGTGCCAACATATTAGTGGCGTAGCGAACAATGCGCTACGGGCGTATTTCGTAGAACGCGTTTACCGCGTGTTCGACATCGAGTCGGCGAAAGTATGAAAAGCCCGCCGCATAGGCCATTTTCTCTGCGGTTGCTTCTGAAAATCCGAGCGTGCCGAGGCCCGCACCGCCTTGCGTTGAAAGCGCCGATGACATACACGACAGCACACTGATGCCGTACATCAGCGGGGCCATTGGGTTTTTCTTGGCGTTCATCGCGAACGTGTCGTGGGCCTTGATGTCGACGAGAAGCCAGGTGCCGTCGCTGGCGATCGCTGCGCGAATGGCCTGCATGATTTGCGCCGGGTGCGTCATATCGTGGATGCAATCGAAGGTGGTGATGAAGTCGACGCTGTGGTCGCTGGGGAGTGGTTCGGAACGCGGGTCGTGAAACGAAGCGTTAGACACCCCAGATTCAGAGAGTTTGGTGGCAGCGCGGTCGAGAGCATGTTGCGAAATGTCGTAGCCGCGAAAGGTACTTTTCGGAAATGCGGCGGCCATCTTCAGCACCGCGCCACCAGCGCCGCAACCGATGTCGGCGACCTGCGATCCGGAGGTCAACTTTTCGGTCATCCCACTAATTAGTGTCAGAACGGTGCCGACCAAATAGGCATTGTTCCACGGTTCGAAACTTCGCTCGATGCCGATGGCACCTTCTGGGCCGTGGCTGTCATAGTCGCGGCCCAGCCCAGTGCGAAACGACTCGGGCATTTGATTCAGCGCAGACATAGTTTGCGGCAGGCGGTGAAACATGCCCATGCCGAACGCGGGGTGCTCAGGGGTTGCCAGTACGGCGGCCTGCTCTGGCGAGAGAAAGAATGTGTCGTCGCTGACCGATGGCGGCGTCGAGGCTTGCGAACTGAACGAGATGAGTTTGGCGGCGGCCTGGTTGTAGGACCATTCCCGCACCCAACGCTCGTTGAGTTTCGTGGCGTGGGCGAGCTGCGCGGTCGTCATCGGTGCCGGCGCCGCCGAGAGCACGCTGTACAGACCGAGTTGATCGCCTAAGTGAACCATTCCAGAAGTGACAGCACCTTCGAGTTTGCTGAACAGCAAAAACGAAAACATCTTGAGAGCGTCGGGGTCGATAGTGCTCATCTCGTCCATTAGTCAATCAGGTCTTGCAGCAGCGGATCAACCTGCGGCCTGGTTGGCGAGAATTTGATCGCCTCGCGGATCAATGCGTCGGCCTTTGCGGCTTTGGACGAATCGTTGCTGTGCAGTGTGCAAAGTCGGCTGGCGGCAGTAACTCTGTCGCCGACCTTGATTAGGTTCGAAATGCCGACCGCGTGATCAACAGTGTCGGTTACGGATCTGCGGCCGCCGCCGAGGGCCAAGATCGCCTGGCCGCATTTGAGCGCGTCGACTCCGCTGACGTACCCACCGGCGCCGGCCGGCGCGGCAAGATCGGCAATCGTTGCCGCAGTCGGCAGTAGCGCGTAATCATCGGCGACGTTTGGGTCGCCGCCCTGGGCTACGCACATCTGGCGAAACTTCTCTAGGGCGGATCCATTAGCGATTACGCGATCCATCTGTGTCATTGCTTCTGGCATGTCTTTGGCGACGCCACCGAGCACGAGCATGTGACCGGCGAGGGCGAGAGTGACCTGCATTAGGTCGTCAGGGCCGTTGCCCTTCAGGCACTCGATCGACTCGATGACCTCGGTTGAGTGTCCCGCGGCGTGACCAAGCGGCTGATCCATCGTTGTGAGCAGGGCCACGACAGGCTTTGCCGAAACCTTGCCAATCGCAACCATCGCCTCGGCAAGCTGCAGCGCCATATCCTTAGATTTCATAAACGCACCTTTGCCAAAGGTGACGTTGAGAACCAGCGCATCGGCGCCCTCGGCAAGTTTTTTGCTCATGATGCTGGCGCAAATTAGCGGAATGCACTCGATGGTGCCCGTGACGTCGCGCAGCGCATACAACTTCTTGTCGGCAGGCGCCACCTGAGGGGTCTGGCCAATCATGGCGACTCCGACTTGCTGCAAAATATCGCGAAATTCTGCAACGCTGAGTTGCACCTTGAATCCGGGGATCGCCTCGAGTTTGTCGAGTGTGCCCCCAGTGTGCCCAAGACCACGGCCGCTCATCATCGGCACCTTGAGGCCGCAGGCCGCCGCTATCGGGGCGAGTATCAGGCTTGTCTTGTCGCCGACGCCGCCAGTCGAGTGTTTGTCAACTTTCGTACCCGCGATGGTGCTCAGGTCAATGATCTCTCCGGAGTGCAACATCGCGTCGGTCAGCCAGGCCGTCTCTTGCGCGGTCATGCCGCGCAAGAGGATCGCCATCATCAGCGCCGTTGCCTGATAGTCGGCGAATGAACCGTTTGAAATCCCGCTTACAAAAAAATCGATCTCTTGCTTTGAAAGCGCGCCGCCGTCGCGCTTCTTGATGATTACTTCTTGGGGGAAAAAATCTGGGGTCATGTTGTGAGGGTAAAGTCGTTTAGGTCGGCGTCGTGGGTCATGGCCCAGTAGTCAACGAAGCGCCAAGGCATGATTGAAAAGATGCGGCCAGTGCTGTTCTTGTACCAACTGTTCATGCCTGGGTGCGACCACACCAGATCGCCGTGCTCGGCGTCGAGCGCCTCGTTGTACTCGTCGTGAATGTCTCGCCGCACTTCGGCCGCGGAGATGTCGTTTGTAATCATCTGTGTAATTAGGCTAGTTATATAGCGCATCTGGCATTCGGCCTGAAAAATCACGCTGCCACCGTGGGCGACGTTGGTGTTGGGGCCGTAAAGGCAAAAGAAATTCGGAAAGTTAGGGATGGCGACGCCTTTATAGGCGCGCGGGTCGTCGTCGTGCCAAGCGTCGCGCAGGGTAGTACCATCGCGACCCGTGATCTGCATCGACGCGAGCATCTTTCCGGCCTCAAAACCGGTGGCGAGGATTATCACGTCGACGTCGGCGCTAGTTCCATCGAATGCAACGACTGTTGACTCGGCGACATGGTCGACACCAGAGGCGACGAGGGTAACGTTGTCGCGGATCAGTGTCTTATACCAGTCGTTATCGACGAGCATGCGCTTGCCGTACGGCGGATAGTCGGGGAGCGTCTTGTCGATCAAGTCGGGCCTAGTCGCAAGTTGCAGTTTGAGGTAGTCGGTGAGTTGTTCGCGGTGCTTGTCGTTGTGGCGATTCATTGAGATATCGAGGTGCGGCCAGTTGTGATCGCGGCGCAAGGTTCGCAAAAGCCCGTCGCCGAAGCGCCAGAACAGTCCGAACCGATACCAGTTGAAATAGTGCGGAACGTTGTCGAACAGCCACATGGTTTCGGGCTTAACTTGGCGGTGGTAGTCGGCGCTCGGTCGCACCCATTGCGGCGAGCGTTGGAAGATCGTGACGTGGGCGGCCCTTGCCGCTACGGTGCGCAACAGCTGCATCGCGCTCGCGCCCGTACCAACTATTGCGACGCGCTTGTCAGTTAGATCGACGTCGTGGCGCCACTCGGCAGAGTGAAAGCACGGATTCGTAAATGTATCGAGACCCTTGATGAGGGTCTTCTTGGGCTTGTTTAGTTGGCCGACGCCAGAGATCACGATGTTCGTTTCGATTTGCCGAGTCGAGCCATCGCTGTCGAGCAGGGTTGTGCGCCAGGTTTGTGACGGCGCGTGCCAAGCGGTGGCCAGCACCGTCGTGTTGAACGAGATGCGCTCGGTGATTCGGTGCCGCTCGGCGACATCTAGACAGTACTGCCGAACCTCGTCGCGCTTGGAGAAGTAGCCAGACCAGTGGTGATTGGGGGCGAACGTGTACGAGTAGAAGTGGTTTGGAGTGTCGACGCCGGCCTCGGGGTAGTCGTTGGCGAGCCAGGTGCCGCCGAGGCTGGGTCTCGAATCGACGAGGGTCCAGGCAATGCCGAGGTTGTCGAGTTTGATCGCCGCGCAGATGCCTGAAAAGCCCGCGCCGATTATCAGCGCCGAAAAATTCTCAAGAGCCGGTGGCGGTGAAGCGGTTGGCCACTGCACGTCGCCTTCGGTGAAGCCCATCGCCTCGAGCATCATCGGCGTGTACTCGGCGGCGACGACTTCGGCAACGCAAACTTCCATCATGCGGATGAAGAACTCTTCCGGTATTGCGGTCGGTATGGTGCGCGCGCCAGCCTCGATCTCGGTTAACACTGTCTCGACGGCGTCGCGAATTTGTTGTTGGACATTTTCTGCAAGGCCGCCCGATTCGTCGGCGAACAAGTTGGTGTCGCGCTTGGGGAGGTATGGCTCGTTGAGCCATCTG
>JBKJMC010000290.1:0-2853 GCA_046596615.1 Ilumatobacteraceae bacterium
CGCCCGCGCGGTGCAGTTGGCTCGGGATTCGCGCGCAGCGCTGCAGCGAATTTAGAGAAAGCGACCAAGTCGTGAGCGGCAATTTTCTGGACGGCAAGCGCATCGTGATCACACGTGCGCCGCAGCAGTCGGCGGTTCTCGTCGAGTTACTTACGCGCGCTGGCGCCGTCGCGATCTTGGTCCCGCTCGTTCAGATCGTTACCCCGAGCGATGCCGGCGCTGGCTTGAGCGCGGCACTTGGCAATTTGCATACATTTGATTGGCTGGTCGTGACCTCGGCAAACGGCGCGGAGCGAGTGCGCGATGCATTAACAAGTTGCGTAGCGCGACCGCTCGTTGCCGCTGTCGGCGAGGCGACGAACGTCGCCCTAGGCGGCGTCGCCGACTTTGTGCCGACACAAGCCAGCGGCGAATCGCTCGCACTTGAATTTGGCCCTGGCGCGGGGCGCGTGCTCGTGGCGCAGGCCGAACAAACAGACGGCGCCGTTGGTGCCGCGCTGCGACGAAGCGGTTGGCAAGTTACCGAAGTTGCCGCGTACAAAACGCTTGCGCTGCGACCGGAAGCTCATTTGCTTGCTCTGGCAAGTTCGGCCGACGCGATTATTTTTGCGTCCGGCTCGGCCGCAAGATCTTGGGTAGCAACTTCGGCGGTGAGCCCTGATGTCGTCGTTGCGATTGGCGAAAAGACCGCGACGGTGGCGCGATCGGTGGGGGTGATCGTGACCGCAGTTGCCGCGGAGCCAACCCCGGTATGCCTGTTGGCAACGCTGCAAGACATTTTTTCTAAGTCTCGCCCGTAAACTTTCGATATGGCGTTTCCGGTTTCTCGGCCACGGCGGCTTCGCCAGAGTGCGGCGATTCGCGAGATGGTTGCCGAGGTCCGACTCGGGGTTAACGACCTAATTGCGCCACTTTTCGTTCGCGAAGGCGTCTCGACCGCGCAGTTGATTCCGTCTTTGCCGGGCGTGATGCAACACACGATTGAGTCGTTGCGCAAGGAAGTGCATGAGCTCGCCGAGATGGGAGTGCCCGCCGTCATTTTGTTTGGCGTTCCGGCGACTAAAGATGAGATTGGCTCGGGAGCCTTCGACCCGGACGGCATCGTGCAAGTTGCGTTGCGTGAATTGCGCGACGACTTGGGCGACCGCATCGCACTAATTGCGGATCTGTGTGTGGATGAGTACACGTCGCACGGCCATTGCGGTGTGCTCGACGCCAGAGGCGAAGTCGACAACGACTCGACCCTCGACGTGTACTGCCGCGCTGCGTTAGCTCAAGCGCGGGCGGGGGCGAGCATCATTGCGCCGAGCGGGATGATGGATGGTCAGGTCGGCGCGATTCGCTCGGCACTCGATGCCGCTGGCTTTACTAACGTCGCGATAATGGCTTACTCGGCGAAGTATGCGTCTGGTCTGTACGGCCCATTTCGTGACGCGGTTGATGTGCAAATTCGGGGCGGCGGCAACCGCAAGGGTTACCAGCAAGACTGGCGCAATGCACGCGAAGCATTGCGTGAGGTTGATGCAGACATCGAACAAGGCGCGGACATCGTGATGATCAAGCCTGCCTTGAGTTACTTAGACGTGATTGCCGCGGTGCGCGCGCGCGTTGACGTGCCGATCGCCGCGTATCACGTCAGCGGCGAGTACGCGATGGTCAAGGCCGCATCGGCAAATGGCTGGATCGATCACGACACGGTCGCACTCGAACAACTAACCGCCGTAAAGCGCGCTGGCGCCGACGTTATTCTCACCTATTTCACGCGCTGGTTCGCCGAACTGAATCAATAAATAGATGACGATCCCGCTTTGTGATGAGAGTTCGTGTGTTCTAGCGGGCTGTTCGGCGACGGTGTGTGTTGGCAAGGGCATAGCGTCCAATCACAGTTTCTTCGAGCGCTCTGCGCGTGCCATACCTGGCGGCGTAAATAGCTCGATCCGCGCCTTCAAGGCCGTCGGTGGCGAACCGTACGTCGTTGCCCGCGGCGAAGGCGCATATATCTTCGACGTTGAGGGTAAGAAATACATAGACCTCGTGCAGAGTTATGGCGCTGTCATTCTGGGTCACGCTCATCCCTCAATTACTGCAGCCTTGCGCACCGCGGTCGGTGACGGCACCTCGTTCGGAGCTCCGACGCCACGAGAAATGAAGTTGGCAGAGGCAATTCGTGAGAGGGTACCGAGTTGCGAGCGGGTGCGGCTGATGAATAGCGGCACCGAGGCCACGAGTACGGCTGTGCGTTTGGCGCGGGGTGCCACTGGGCGAAAGCGGTTGATTACATTCGCCGGAAACTTTCACGGCGCAACCGACGCGTTGTTAGCCGCGGGCGGAAGCGGAGTCGCCACCCTTGGTATTCCTGGCACGGCTGGCGTGCCCGAAGAAGCAGTCGCTAACACCCTTGTTGTCCCGTACAACGTCGTGCCGGAAATTGGCAACGACGTTGCCGCTGTCATCGTCGAGCCGATCGCAGCGAACATGGGCGTAATCGCCCCAGCTCCGGGTTTTCTCGAGGGACTGCGCCTGGCTTGCGATCGCGCGGGCGCGCTGCTTATATTCGACGAGGTTATTACCGGATTTCGAATTGGCACTGGTGGTGCGCAAGCCAAGTATGACGTGCGTCCAGACATAACTTGCTTCGGCAAAGTCATTGGCGGCGGCTTACCGATCGGAGCGATCGGTGGATCGCTTGCGGTGATGGACAACCTCACGCCGCTGGGCAAGGTGTTTCACGCTGGAACTTTGGCCGGCAATCCGCTTGCTACCGCGGCTGGCCTAGCGGCGCTAAATGAGTTGACACCGGACGTATTTATGGAGCTCGCGGCTCGCGCCCGATCTCTTTCGGCAATATTGCGT
>JBKJMC010000185.1:0-8108 GCA_046596615.1 Ilumatobacteraceae bacterium
TACGTCGTCACGCGAGTCGATTACAAGGCGAACAAATATCGTTCGCAGGTTTGGCTCGCGAGTGCAGATGGGTCGACTCCTCCGCGTCCCTTAACTGCGGGCGAGAAGCGCGACGGAAACCCATCGTGGTCGCCAGACGGAACATGGCTCGCATTTACCTCAGGTCGGAGCGAGAAGAAGGGTGAAACTACTCTGTGCATAATTCCCATCGGAATGAGTGGCGAGATTCGCACGGTTGCCACAATGCCAGACGGCATTGGCAGCGTTCGCTGGTCGCCGGATGGCAAGTGGATCGCCTTTACCTCGCGGACCCAGGACGAGCGCTATACGAAAGATGACGAGTCGTGGATGGCGCCGCGCAAGATCGAAACTTTCTTTACGAGGCTAAACGGCGAGGATTTCGTGTTCGATCGCCCGACACACATCTATGTGGTTCCTGCAGATGGCACGACCGCGCCGCGCAGCCTTACGCTTGGTTCTCGCGAGCACTCCAGTCCCGAATGGCTATCAGATTCATCTGGCATCGTTTTTGAAGGAGCCCTGCACGACGGTTGGGACAAAGATCTTGCCACCGACTTGCATATCGTAAAAATCGACGGCACTATCACGACACTCACCGAGCACACTGGCCTGTACTTTTCGGCGAGCGTTTCTCCCGATGGTGCTCGGCTCGCATTTCTGGGAAGTGATGATCCGCTCACGTCGCCGCAAAACGAGCACGTCGGCGTGCTTGATCTGGCTACAAATCAGCGCCGGTGGGTGTCGCGCGCACTTGACCGAACCTTCTACCCGACTAGCGGACCTATCGCGCCGATCTGGGCCGACGACAACACGCTAATTGCCTATGCGGAGGATCGCGGCACCGCCCGCATTGTGCAAGTCGACGCGTCTGGCAAGAAAGACCCGTCGTACCTCACTAGCGGTCGTCGCATTATCAAGTCGTTCCACGCTGCGGGCGGTACTATCGCCTTTGTTGCCAGCGAAGTAAACCAGGCCACCGAGTTGTATGTACTAATCAATGGCAAAGAGCGACGCCTCAGCGATGTTGGTGCCGCGCTTGTCGCCGCTACCGAACCCCAAACCTGGGAGCACTTCACAGTTGAATGTGGCTCGCCGTACAGCGGAGGCCCAGCCGAAGTAGACGCGTGGATAATGAAGCCGAAGGACTTCGACCCTTCAAAAAAGTACCCAGTCCTGCTCAACGTGCACGGCGGACCACACACCCAGTACGGCGAAACTTTGTTCGACGAGTCTCAATTGCAAGCGGCAGCCGGCTTCGTGGTGTTGATGAGCAACCCGCGTGGCTCTAGCGGGCGCGAACAGGCCTGGGGTCAGGCGATCCTCGGTCGTAAGCATTCCGTTGCGCCAGGTTCTGGATGGGGCGACGCCGATGTATTAGACGTTCTGGCGGTACTCGATGGCGCGCTGGCCAAATACTCGTTCTGCGACTCATCGCGCGTGGGCATGCTCGGCGGAAGTTACGGCGGCTACATGGCAACGATGCTGGCCGGTTGCCACGGCGAGCGGTTTAAGGCAATTTGCTCGGAGCGCGCCGTGAACAACATGATTTCAGAGGAGTGGTCGAGCGACATCGGCACCGTCTTTCGCGTGGAGCACGGCCCGAATCATCTCGATGACCCCGAGGAATACATGCGGATGTCGCCAATTAGTCAGGTCCGAAACATCAATGTGCCACTGCTGATCATTCACAGCGAGAACGACTTGCGATGCCCTATTAGTCAGGCCGAGGAGTTATTCGTGGCGATGCGCCTCCTTGGGAAGGACGTGACGTTCTATCGCTTCCCAGGCGAGACCCACGAGTTATCGCGATCGGGCTCACCATTGCATCGGGCGCAGAGGGCCGAGATTATTCTCGACTTCTTCAGCAAGCACCTCAAACAATGACGGATCAATACGTTCACGGACATCACGCCTCGGTGCTTTCGGGGCATCAGTGGCGAACGGTTGACAACTCTGCGAAGTATCTCGTTCCGTTTCTAAAAGCGGATGCGAACATACTCGATGTCGGCTGCGGACCAGGAACGCTCACCGCCGATCTTGCCGCATCATGCCCGCGCGGCAGCGTAGTCGGAATCGATCCGTCTATCGAGGTAATCCAGGTGGCACAACAGACATTGCCTCCGGCACAGAATCTGAGTTTTGAAGTCGGAGACGCATCTTCGTTGAGATTCGCGAGTGCCACATTCGACATCGCTCACGCCCACCAGGTTCTCCAACATGTACCCGACCCAATCCTGATACTTGAGGAAATGGCGCGGGTGACCCGACCCAAAGGCATTATTGCGGTCCGAGATAGCGACTACTCGGCATTCACGTGGTCCCCCGATCACGAATCTTTGGACCGCTGGATGGAAATCTACCGAATTATCGCCCGAATCTGCGGCGGCGAACCTGACGCAGGTCGGTACCTCACTTCTTGGGCAAAATTAGCGGGGCTTGACGTGACCTCGGCTAGCACATCTCAGTGGTTCTTTGGGACGCCAGAAGATGTGGCTTGGTGGGGCGCAATGTGGTCAGAACGAGTTGTCCAATCCAATTTTGCCACTAACGCCATCAAGTTCGGCGTAGCAACCATCCTCGAACTTGAAGATTTACGCAATGGTTGGTTGGATTGGAGCAACCGTGAGAATGCTCAATTCGTTGTTCAGCACTATGAGGTGATCGCGACACTTTAAATAGTCGTGACCAGCCGACGATTACCTATTGCGTCGGCCGTATCCCCAACCGCCGCCGCCTAGAAGGAGGACAACGATAATGATTATGAGAAGTGTAGACATAACTCTCTCTTTCGATTGAAGTTAGTACCAACCATACACCATCGCCCAACCGAGGTGTCTGAACTCATCTCGGCGACTTGGCCACCTCCGACCGAACTTGTCGTACCAAAAATGACCCTCGGCGCCAAATAGTAACGACGAATATGTAAGTTTGGCGAGAAAGAAATGTCGTTTTAGCCGCGATTCATGATCGGTTGGCTCTAGTTTTGTACCCCGCCAACGTATAACGGGTATCCGATAAGTAACAAAAGCGCCACAGCGAGAACGATCTTCATCTTGCGGCTCATTGGTTTGCCTCCCGGCAACTTGGCAACCGTTGGCTGGGTGATGGCGATTACGACTCCGTAGACAAGCGCGAACAACAAAATACGACCGACTGTGGCGAATCCCCACCCGAAGTCTTCGGCTATTCCCATGACCACGGTGACCGGTATGACGAGGCTCACGAGTCCGAGAACAACCCGTACCCACTTTGGCCAACTCTTTCGCCATGCGGCCAGTGACCCAGTAACAACGGTGGGCAACATTATGGCGCCCTGGGCGCTGAACAGTAACAACGAAAATGGAAGTGCGGCGATGCGCGCGATCTTCGTGGCTCGAGTGGACCAACCCCTTCGCACCGCAAAGAACACCGTGGAATGCGCGGTAAAGAAAAGAGTGAATCCGAGGAGGATGCCAATCGTACCTCCCCACGTGAATTCTGGATCAGTAGAAATCCAGCGCATCCACAACCGCGCGACCACGCCGAGCGTCAATCCACCAAAAAATCCGAGCGGAATGATGAAAAGTGGTTTTAGATTTTGCAGCCACGTTTCAGTTGTTGCGAGGCGACTTCGCAAATAATTCACTTCTGGCCTCCCCTGTTCCTGCCAACGCGAAAACTACCACAGATATAAGCGAGCAAATGCTGGCGGCTAAGTAGGACGCGCGGTATCCACCGGCGGCATCATGCAGCCAACCCAGCAGAAGAGGCCCGCCAGCGGTTCCGGAAAATGCAATTAGTCCGACGCGCGCCGAAATTCGCGGAAAGTCACGCACACCGAAGCGGTCGGCGATGAGTAACGATTGCATCATCAACATGTTGCCGAGAGTCGTTCCGAATAAACCGATAGAGAGAAGGATTGGTAACGGTGACTCCATGAAACTAAGCGTCGCCAGAGAGACGGCTTGCACAGCGGCAACACCAATTGTAAAACTAATCATGTTTGTACGCGGAATCAATCGCCCACCGGCGATCCGCCCGAAAATCGACATTGCTGACAGCACGATCGTGGCCGCAGTGGCTGTGCCCTTGTCTGTCCGTTCCTCAACGAGTTTTACAAGCTGCTGTATCGCACCGACTTGCGCCCCAAGGGCAAAGATGTAGCCGACCGAAACGGCAAAGAAGAATCGCGTCTTCACCGCCTCGTGAAGTAGGGTTCCGCTAATAACTGGCGTTTCGCCTTCGACAACTCGCTCGCCATCGGGCAACCACCCATATGGCTCGGGGTATGGTCGCAATAACAATATGGTCACCGGTGCGATGCCGACGAGCCAAATCAGTGCAAGCCATGGAGAACCGCCGCGAATGCCGCGATCGTCGATAATCCATTTAATCAGCGGCGTGACAACGATGCCGCCTACCGACAAACCAGTTGAGGCAAAGGCAAGTGCAGATGCTCGCTTGGCGTGGAACCAACGCGTGACCACCGTGGTCGCGGGCCCGAGTCCGGCTGCCGACCACCCAAGCGAATACAAGATGTATACGGCGAACAATTGCCAACGATGCTCAACAAATCCCATCGAATACAGCGCGACCGTACCGAGCACCGCACCTCCAAGAATCATTATCCGCACGTCGTGTGCGGCGATGAACTTGGCGATCCATAGACCCGACAAACCACCGACAAGGAAAAACGATGTGGTGGCAAGCGAAATGGACGAAACGGACCAACCGAATTCGTTGCTGAACGCATTGAGATAAACGGCAAGTCCGTAGAAGCCGACACCCGAAGACAGCGTAAGAAGGACGAAACAGGAACCAACGACCCACCAACCCGGAAACTTGTCAGGACTTGTGAATAACCGATTAATCATCGGTTGCAACTATTTCACTTGAGTGGCGCGTGGCAAGCCACCGCACCGAACCCACTTTCAGTCAAAAGCGGACGATCACTCACGCAACGCGCCGCGACCTCGTCCGAAAGTGTTGGTCGAAGCTGACAGCGATTGTGAAAGCGACATCCAGACGGCGGGTTGGCCGGGCTCGGCAATTCTCCCTGCAACACAATTCGGGCGCGACCCCGTTCGACTTTCGGGTCTGGAATCGGAACCGCCGACAGCAGCGCCTGCGTATAGGGGTGCTGGGGATGCGCGAACACCTCGTGCACCGGGCCCGATTCGACTATGGATCCGAGATACATAACGGCAATGTCGTCCACGACATGTTGCACTACAGCAAGATCGTGCGATACAAACAGGTATGAGAGCCCGAGTTTCTCTTGAAGCTCGGCGAGCAAATTTAAGACCCCGGCGCGAACGCTGACATCCAAGGCCGAAACCGGTTCGTCGAGAACAATGATCTTTGGGTTAAGAGCCAGCGCCCGAGCAATCGCAATTCGCTGACGCTGTCCGCCAGAGAATTCCGTTGGGTAGCGGCTGGCATGATCCGGATTGAGACCAACCAGCTTGAGCAATTCGCTGACCCGCCGATTTTGTTCGTCGCGATCGATGCCAAATGTGCGCAGCGGCTCGGCGATGGCGTCTCCAACGGGCAATCGCGGGTCGAGCGATGCGAACGGGTCTTGAAAGACAATCTGAACATCCTTGCGCAACGCCAGTCGATCCTTTTTAGAAAGTGTTGCCACATCTCGGCCGAAAATTTCGATTGTGCCAGCCTCGGGGGCCACCATGTTGAGAATTTCCAGCAGAGTTGTCGTCTTGCCACACCCTGACTCGCCCACGAGGGCAAGGCTGCGGCCTTGTCGGAGTTCGAGGTTCACGCCGTCAACTGCATAAATTGAACCGACGCGACGTCGCAAAATAGCGCCCTTCATCAGCGGGAAGGTTTTGCTAAGGCCATTCACTTCAAGCACCGAAGTGGTGCTTGCATCACGCACCGCGATATGTGCTGGACCTTCGGTGAATAGTTTTCCAGACGATTGCAATTCTTGAATGTCGGCCTGACGATTGCACGCCGTTGCACGCCCTGGAGCAATCTCTAATAGTTCGGGCACCGAAGCCGAGCACACCTCTGCTGCCGCAGGACAGCGTGGCGAAAATGCGCAGCCGGGTGGCAGTGCCACTGGCGATGGCGGCGCCCCGGTGATCGATGCGAGTCGCGCGCCAGATTCAGCGTCGATGCGCGGAATGGAACGCAGCAATCCAATCGTGTACGGCATCGCGGGACTTTCATAAACGTTGTCTACGCCGCCAATTTCGACGATCTTTCCCGCGTACATGATGGCAACACGATCTGCTAGTCCGGCGACTACTCCAAGGTCGTGGGTAACCAGAACAATTGCGGCACCCGTGATATCGCGAGCACGTTGTAGGACTTCGAGAATTTGGGCCTGCACGGTGACGTCGAGTGCTGTTGTTGGTTCGTCTGCCAGCAATACCTTTGGCTCATTAGCGATCGCCAGGGCAATCATCACTCGCTGGCGCATGCCGCCGCTAAATTCGTGCGGATACGACATTACTCGTTCGTTCGGCCGCGGTATGCCGACGATGTCGAGAAGCTCGATCGCCCGCTTGTTGGCAATCTCGGTCGAACTGTCTTGGTGGATGAGTATCGACTCGGCAATTTGATGACCGATGGTTTGCACCGGATTGAGTGCTGACAACGGATCTTGGAATACCATCGCAATGTCGTGCCCGCGGTATTTAGACATCTCGGAGTCATTTAGGGACAGCAAGTTGATGCCGTTATAGAGGATTTCGCCAGTGACGGCCGCACTTGGCGGCAGCAGACCAATGACAGAAAGCGAAGTCACCGACTTGCCCGATCCCGACTCGCCCACTAAACCGAGCACTTCACCAGCTTTGATGTCAAGGCTCAGGTTGCGAACGGCACGTACTGTGCCAGATTCGCTCGGAAAGTCAACCGTTAGGTTGCGAATTTGGATGAGAGAATTACCGCTCATTTATTGGCGCTCTTGGCTGAGCCAGGGTCGAATGCATCACGCAGGCCGTCACCGATAAAACTCACTGAAAGCACCGTCAAAATGAGTGCCGCACCGGCAAAACTGAACAGCCACGGATACGTGAGCGCAGACGAAGTTCCCTCGGCAATCAAACTGCCGAGCGAAACGTCGGGAGGCTGCACGCCGAATCCCAAATACGACAAACTAGTTTCAGTCAAGATCGCCCCACCGACATTGAGTGTGGCATCAATAATCAGAATTGATGCCACGTTTGGAATGAGGTGGCGAAACACGATCGTGCGCGTAGGTACACCCATGTACCGTGCGGCACGAATGAAGTCGCGCTCGCGAAGGCTGAAGGTCATGCCGCGAATGATGCGCGCTGTGATCATCCACCCGAACGCTGCGAGCAGCACGACAAAGACGAGCCAAGTCTTGCCCCGATACAGCGGCGAGAGAATGGCGATGATGAGAAAGGCAGGCAATACGAGCAAAAGATCCACTAGCCACATCAACGCTCTGTCTGTTCGGCCACTGAGATAACCGGCGAATGCACCGACCATCGCTGCGACCCCGGTTGAAAACACCGCAACCAGCAATCCAATGATCAGCGACTTCTGCAAACCGTGCAGTGTGAGGGCGTAAACATCGCCACCAATCTGTGTGGTGCCAAAGTAATGCTCGCGCGAAGGAGGCTGAAGCAGATATAGAAAGTCGAGTTCGTCCCACTTGTGCTTGCTGAAATATGGGCCGATGAACGCCAGGACAAACATGAAACCGAGCGTGATCAGGCCAAAAACCGCAAGCTTGTGTCGGAAGAATCTTCGGCGCACGAGTCGACTCCGCGAGAGGCGCTCCACGGCCACCGAAGACTCGGTCTCTGGCACTTCAAGTGTCAAATTGCTCATCGCAACCGCACGCGTGGATCAAGAGCGGCGGTGACAACATCGGCGATGAAGCCCGACAACAAAATGAGTACCGCAGAGAAGAGCACAACTGCCGACACCGCATTGATGTCGTTAGATTGAACAGAGACAATGAACCACTGGCCCATTCCATTCCATCCGAAAATAGTTTCGGTAAACACAGCGCCGGTAATCAACAGCCCAAATGAATACGCGAAGAATGTCGTCATCGGAAGAATGGCGACCCGCAGACCGTGCTTAAATAATGCTTGACGCTTGGT
>JBKJMC010000172.1:0-6238 GCA_046596615.1 Ilumatobacteraceae bacterium
ATAGGTGCCGACGCGGCGGTCTGCCGCGGCGGTGAGGCCAACCCGTTCGAGCAACTCGTCGGCACGACTGCGAATTTTGCTCTTTGTAATGCCGTAGAGCACCGCCTGCAACTCGAGCAACTCCGAGCCGGTCATCAGGGGGTCGATGGCGGCATCTTGCAGGGCGACGCCGATGTTGCGCCGCACGCTGTCGGCCTGCTTTACGACGTCGAAGCCCGCGACGCGGGCCGAGCCAGACGTTGGGCGCAACAACGTCGTGAGCATGCGCACGACGGTGCTCTTGCCTGCGCCGTTTGGGCCGAGAAAGCCAAAGATCTCGCCAGCATTAACGCTCAGATCAATGCTGTCAACTGCCTTCAACGAGCCAAAGTGGCGCGACAATTTTTCGACAACGATCGGGGCGCTGGTATTCATTTGCCGACACTACTTTTGATTGCGCTCCAGACGCGCTCGGGTGTCGTCGGCATGTCGATGTGGCGCACGCCCAGGTGGCTGACCGCATCGATCACCGCCGACTGCACGGCGGGAGTCGAACCGATCGTTCCCGATTCGCCGATGCCCTTGGCGCCGAGCGGGTTGCGCGGCGTCGGCGTTTGCATGTGGATCACTTCGAAACTCGGTAATTCGGCCGCCGAAACAAACGCGTACTCAGCGAGGTTCGAAGTAATCGGGTTGCCACTGGCGTCGTAGCGCACCTCTTCGAGTAGAGCCTGAGCGGTGCCCTGGGCAATGCCGCCGTGAATCTGGCCATCGAGCAGCAGCGGGTTGATCACGCGGCCAGCATCGTCGCAGGCAACGTGGCGAACGTGGCGCACGTGGCCAGTCTCGATGTCGACCTCGACAACGGCGACGTGCGCACCGAACGGATATGTCGGGCCGTTGCTGGCAAATGTGGTTTGCTGCACCAGGCCGCCGGTGGCGACGTTGGCGGTCGCCACGTCGGCCCAAGTTTTGGCGATCGCCGGCGTACCGGTGACGTGAAACGCGCCGGCATATTTATCGAACACCACGTCCGCTTCGTTGGCCTCGAGCAGGCGCGCCGCATGGGTGCGGGCCTGCTCGACGAGTTCGACCGCGGCCTGATGAACGGCGACTCCTCCGAGTTGCAGCGAGCGCGAGCCCATTGTGCCGCCGCCCACGGGCACGAGATCGGTGTCGCCCCAGACGACGTCGATGTCATCGATGTCGATGCCTGTCTGTTCGGAGGCGATCATCGACCACGCCGTGACGTGACCCTGACCGTGTGGCGATGTGCCCGTGTAGACAACCGCGTGGCCGTTTGGCAAAATTTCGATCTTCGCCGATTCTCCGGTATCGCCGCCAGCGGTTCGCTCGACATACACGCTGACGCCGATGCCGAGCTGTTTGGTGTCACCGCGCGCGCGGCGCACAGCCTGCTCTGCTCGTAACTTGGTGTAGCCGGCCGCGTCGAGCACCTTGTCGAGCGCGACCTCGTAATCACCGACGTCGTATGTTTCGCCGATCGCGGTGGTGTGCGGTTCGAGAAATTTAGGGATCAGATTGGTGCGTCGAACTTCGGCGGCGTCGCGGCCGATTTCGGCGGCGAATAAATCCATCGCGCGTTCAATGGCCGCCGTCGCCTCTGGCCGACCGGCGCCGCGGTAGGCGACGACGGGTGTCGTGTTGGTGACTACCGATGTTGTGCGCACCTCGATCTTCGGTATGTCGTAAACGCCAGACGCCATTGGCCGCGTCATGAATGGGGCGAGAATCGCGCCGATGTCGACCCACGCGCCAGAGTCTTGAATCGCGAGCAGTTGGTAGGCGAGCACCTTGCCGTCGCGGGTGCCTCCGATCGCGACATGTTGCAGTTGCGCGCGACCGTGACCGAGCGCCATCATCGACTCGCTGCGAGTCTCGAGCCAGCGAATTGGTTTGCCGACTTTCTTGGCGACGCCGCCGAGCAGAAGTTCTTCAGGGTACGCGCCGATTTTCGCGCCGAAACCGCCGCCGACATCAGGGGTGATCACGCGCACTTGCTCTATCGCGAGGTCGTTGGTCTTCATGATCTCATCGCGGGCGCCCTGCGCGTGTTGGGTCGATAACCATTGGTACAAGCGGCCATCGACCCAGGCGGCGGCCGCGCCCCGAACTTCGAGCGGGCACGGAGCGACGCGCTGGTTCATGAATCGGCCCTTGACGACTACTTCGCAACCGTCAAAGAAACCATCGCCCGTGTTGTCGGGCATGCCGAGAGCCGTCGTGTCAAAGACGACATTGTTGGGGCAACCTTCGAAGATCAGTGTCGTGCTAGTCATCGCCGCTTCGAGGTCGATCAGCACTTCGAGTGGTTCGTAATCTACGATCACGCGCTCTGCCGCGTCTTCGCCTTGCTCGGCGCGCTCGGTGAGAACGATAGCGATTGGTTCGCCGACGTAGCGAACCTTGTCGCTCGCGAGCAGAGTGCGTGTCGCTGCGGGGTTGAATCTCGCAGCGACGGGCTGCAGCGCCAGGTCGGCGGCCGTGAAGATGAATTGTACTCCGGGCATCTCGAGCGCGTCGGCGACGTCGATGTTGGTGATCGTGCCGTGGGCGATGGTCGAGCGAACGTACGTGGCGTGCAGCGCGCCAGCAAGCAGCGGCTCGTCTAAGAGATCGTCGACATATTCGCCGCCTGACGTCAAAAACTTTGGGTCTTCCTTGCGAATTACGCGATTTCCGAGCGTGCTGGTTGCCACTGAAACTCCATTCGTGTTCTCGCTCGTGGCGAGGTGGTCAAGAATAGTAAATGCTGGCAGTTACGGCATCAGCGGGTCGAGCGAAATTTGCCCCGCGGCCGCCCGCTTTGCCGTGTCTAACGTGCGCACAAGCAAAATGTTGGAGATCACCGTGTAGGGCCACTGCTCGGGCAGCGCAGTCGACATCGCCGGCAGATCCATCATCGGTATTCGTTTCTCGTTTGGGTGCAAGTATCCAAGTTGCGTGCGGATCGCTTCTTGCAGCCCGGCGTCGGTCTTGAGGTAACTGACCTGATCTTGCAGGGCCTCGATGGTGTCTTCGTAGGCCGCGTATTCGGTCTGCCGTGCAGAGAGCAACTGGCGCTGGTTGACCCAGGTGCGCACCGGCAAGACGAATAGCGCCAGCATCATCGCGACGATGGCAATCACCCCGAGGGGGATAGCGGCGAGGCGCAGCGAGCGGTTCTTTACAAGGTGGACTTCGGCGCTTGACACCTCTCTATTGTGGCTTGGCTGGCAGGTCAGTTGGTGGCAGGCCGATTTGCCATTGCTGGCTATAACTGATGTGGCGCGAGCGCGGCGCGGCCCATGTATTGCGCGCGCGAACCGAGTTGCTGCTCGATTCGTAGTAACTGGTTGTACTTTGCAACGCGATCGCTTCGCGCCGGCGCGCCGGCCTTGATCTGGCCGCAATTTGTGGCGACCGCCAGGTCGGCGATTGTCGAGTCTTCTGTTTCTCCGCTGCGATGGCTCATCACGCTCGTGTATCGATTGCTCTTGGCGAGGTCGATGGTCGCGAGGGTTTCGGTCAGAGTGCCGATCTGATTGACCTTGATCAAGATGCTGTTGGCGGTGTGCTCGGTGATGCCGCGCTGCAGCCGTTTTGCATTGGTGACAAACAAGTCATCGCCAACGAGTTGAATGCGCGAGCCAAGTTTCTCAGTTAATGTTGCCCATCCGTCCCAATCGTCTTCGGCCATGCCGTCTTCGATCGAGACGATCGGATACTTGCCGACGAGTTCGACCCACCACAACGCCAACTCCGCGCTCGTGAACACCGCCCCGTCGCCGGGCAGGTGATACTTGCCGTCCCTATAAAGTTCGCTCATCGCCGGGTCGAGTGCAATGGCGATGTCTTCGCCCGGGCGAAAGCCCGCTCGGGCTATCGCGTCGACCAGGGCGACTATCGCGTCTTGATTGTTCTTCAAGTTCGGGGCGAAACCGCCCTCGTCGCCGACGCTCGTGCTCAGACCGCGCTCTCGCAGCACCGTCTGTAACGCGTGGTACGTCTCAACTCCCCAGCGCAGACCTTCACTGAAGCTCTTGGCCCCGATGGGCATCACCATGAACTCTTGCAAGTCGATGTTGTTGTCGGCGTGCACGCCGCCGTTGAGCACGTTCAACATCGGCACTGGCAAGACGCAGGCCGTTTCGCCGCCAAGCGCTTGATAAAGCGAAAGTTCTTGCTCGTTGGCGCGGGATTTGGCGAGTGCCAGGCTGACTCCCAAGATGGCGTTGGCGCCGAGTCGAGACTTGTTGGCGGTGCCATCGAGCTCGATCAGTAATGCGTCGATTGCGCTCTGCTCGGCGTCGTGGCCGCGCACCGCGGCGGATATTTCGGTGTTGACATTGGCGACCGCCTTTAAAACTCCCTTGCCGCCGTAGCGAGTGCCTCCGTCTCGCAATTCGGAAGCCTCGTGTTGGCCGGTCGAGGCCCCAGACGGCACGATGGCTCGGCCGACTGCGCCGCTCGAGAGAGTAACTGCGACTTCGACTGTCGGGTTGCCCCGCGAATCTAGAACTTCAATTGCGACAACCGCCGAAATCGTGCTCACTGAACTAGTCTCATCAAATCGGCCTCATCAATTCAGCCTAGTTATCTGCTTGGCCTCGTCCCAGAGAGCATCGAGAGCCGGCAATGTGGCGGTGGTCATGTCGATATTTCGTTCGGCCGCCAACTGTTCGACGTGTTCAAAACGCGCGCGAAACTTGGCGGCGGCATTGCGCAGCGAAAGTTCGGCGTCGTGCCCGATGTGGCGCGAGAGGTTGACAACGCTAAACAACAGATCGCCAAGTTCCATCTGAACGGTCTGCGGGTCAGCGCCAGAATTCACTGCATCGCGAAGCTCGGCGGTCTCTTCGGCGATCTTTTGATACGCGCCATCGGCGCTCGGCCAATCGAAGCCGACATCGGCGGCGCGCTTTTGCAACTTGCTCGCCAGGCTTAGCGAGGGCGCCGCTGTGGCCACGCCGTCGAATACAGAGGCTGACCCGCCTGCGATTTCGCGCTCGGCTTTCTTAACAGAATCCCACGTGCTGACTACATCGTCGGCGCTTCTGGCCTGAACATCGCCGAATACGTGCGGATGACGGCGCACGAGCTTGTCGTGAATCGCGCCGACGATATCGATCATCGAAAAGCGGCCCTGCTGCTCGGCGATGGTGGCGTGAAACTCGACCTGATACAGCAGGTCGCCGAGTTCTTCGATTAGCGCCTCATCGGTGCTCGGGTCTGACTCGTCGAGGGCATTCAGCGCGTCGACAACTTCGTAGGTCTCTTCGAGTAAATACTTGATTAGCGAGTCGTGGGTTTGTTCACGGTCCCACGGGCACTTCTCGCGCAGCGTGCGGGCCAATTGATGCAATTTGACCATCTCGCCCGCGATCGGCGTCGCGAGTTTGGGTATGTACAACGAAGTCAGGTGATCGGCCTTAAGCACCTGATCGAGTTGCTTCCAAGTTGTGTGCTCAACACGTTGATCATCGAGACCCAAGTGATGCAGCAACACGACTGGCTCGTCGCCGCTCGAAGACTCGTGGGTCAACTTAATGTCAGAGAGCACCCAGTCGGCGTGCACCTGCGCGACGAGAAGTGGCCCCCGTTCACCCGCGGCCCCAATCGCGAACGTGTGCCCGTCGATTAATCGCACCCCGGAATCAACTGGGTCGATTCCAAGCGCTGCCCACGCCAGGTCTAAAAAACTCAAGGATGGCAAGATTTGCACGCTGACGCGCGGGTCGTCGGCAAGCTGAGCGACGCTACTTTCGAGCACCAGCGGAGAACCCGGCACGCAGTATAAAACCTCGCCGTGTTGCAAAGCCGCGGCGACAACCCGTTCGGTTATCGCGGCATATACGTCGTCGAAAGTGTCGTGGCGCTGGTAGAGATCGTCAAAACTCGTCGCCTTTGGCACGAGAGACGCGGTCGGGTGTTTGCGGGTTCGCACGAACTGCACGGCGATCGAATCAATCGCGTCGGTCGCTGCTTTCGTGATCGTTCCCGCTGGCCCGGGCCCGAGCCCTGCGATTACGACGCGGGGCTTCATGTCGATGCTGTTGCGCTCGTAAACTTAGTTGGCGACGATCTTGCCGGTGGACGGATCCCATCGACCGTAAGACGACTTGACCTTGACTGATGCGGTAGCGAGGTAGCCGGTGAGCAAAATGTTGCCCGGGTCGGTAGCGATAATCGCGGTCAGCGATTCGGAGATTTCAGTAAAAGGGCGGACCAAAATAATGTGCCAGCCGAAACTCGACTG
>JBKJMC010000066.1:0-3948 GCA_046596615.1 Ilumatobacteraceae bacterium
GTCGTCCCCCACCCATAACAATCTAGACGATGTTGTTGTATGGTAAGCCAATGCACAAAAGCATCTTTGTCAACCTGCCGGTAACAGACCTGAAACGCTCTGTGGATTTCTTTACCAAGCTTGGCTACACCTTCAACCCTCAGTTCACGGACGAAAACGCAACCTGCATGATTGTCGGCGAGAACATTTTCGTCATGCTGTTGGTCGAGCCCTTCTTCACCTCGTTCATACCCAATCCGGTATCCGATGCCGCAAATGTTAGCGAAGTAATTATTGCGCTCCCCTGCGACAGCAGTGGCGAAGTAGACGAGCTCGTAAGT
The DNA here is from genome assembly GCA_046596615.1 of Ilumatobacteraceae bacterium. Lineage (GTDB taxonomy): Bacteria > Actinomycetota > Acidimicrobiia > Acidimicrobiales > Ilumatobacteraceae > UBA3006. The sequence goes on from JBKJMC010000066.1 coordinate 321, forward strand.
CGTGCTATCGCGGCCGGCGCGAAGCAGCATAAAAGCCCATCTGATCTCGGTTTTATGTACAGCTCAATGTTTCAAGATCTTGATGGACACTTCTGGGAACCGTTTTGGATGGACCCAGCGCACGTCCAATAGCACGATCGAATATTGCGAGTAGATACACACAATTCGATCAGGTGACTGTGAAGTCTTTCGAATCGATTGCCGTTAGGGATCCATCTTCGGCCGAATACTCCCTGGCAATGATGGTGTACGAACCGCTTGCCAAATTTGGAAGATTAAGTCTCCACGGTGAGCGATCGGGACACGCCGCTAGAGCTGTCGTTGCCCCCGACTCAATCGATTTGCCGTCTTTAAGAATTTCCCAGGCAACATTTGCCTCAAAAGTACACGCTTCGCCATCGATGACAATCGGATTCACCACGGCTGCACCTTGGGCTGGCGAGATTATTGAAACCGGGGAAAGAATTTCATAATCCGGCGCTCTTTTAAACGTGCCGGTAGTGTCGACGTGTCCCGCAAACGATTCGACGGTCTTCCCATCTATCGTGAACTTCACCGCCGTAATCGCTCGATTGATCTCCGTCGCGGTCCACACCAATTGATCTATCGCCCGCATCTCACCCTCGGCTCCGACGCTCAATTCCCCGAGAGCGAGGTCAATCGTTGCCACACCAGCATCTACCGTAATTGAGTTCAACTTCGACTCATTTCCCCAAAGATTTCGGTAATCGGGATCTAGCGGCTGCAGCACTCCCGATACGAGAGAATTAATTACAGAACTGGTTAGATCGCCAAAAACTTCGATTGTTTGAACTTCCGGGAAGAGACGAATACCCCGCGGAGTGTCACCTACGAAGAAGAGTTGTACATCCTGCATCCTTGCCAAACCTGGTGTTGGTTCAGATTCTCTGTTGCTACAGGAAGGAAGAAATCCCATAAGCAAAAGAGCTACTGATAATTTTCTTGTCCACTTCATCGCGCCAACTTCCTGGTTCAGAGAGTCGGCAACATTGTCAAATTGACGACACTGCAAGTTTACGGGCGCGGGAATGTGACGGTGAACTTCGCGCCGGGGTTATTGTCTGCAACTGTCACGGTGGCATCGTGACTGCGGGAGATATCCGCAACGATCGAAAGGCCAAGGCCGAACCCGCCTTCGTTGCGGCCACGACCGTCGTCGATGCGTTCGAAACGATCGAAGATGCGCTGTCGATCAGCCTGTGGAATGCCTGGTCCATCATCGGCGACCGTGAGCACAACCTGTGAGTCGGTTTCGGTAAGGCCGAGCGATACGACTGATACACAGTGGCGTACGGCGTTGTCGATGAGATTGGTGACTAGCCGCTCCATTTGACTTAGGTTGGCGCGTATTTGGCCGGCCGAGACGTTACCGAGCTTGATCGTGTGGCGAGTGGTCACTCGGATGCGTTGCGCCACATCAAAGATCACGTCGTCAAGGTCGATGATTCCCTTCGGGAAACTTCGGGTTCGCGATATCCGGGCAGCATCAAGAAGGTCGTCGACAAGCAACTGCAAGCGAATTGTCTCCGACAGGAGATGCTCGCGAGCGAGCCCCCTTTCGGCCTCAGAAGCGTTTGGGCGCCATACCTCGAGCTGCACGCGAAGCGATGCAAGCGGGCTTCGCAGCTCGTGGCTGGCGTTCTCGACAAACTGGTTCTGCATTCTTTGGGCCAGCTCTATGCGATCAATGAGATCGTTCATGGTGAGCGCAAGGCGACGGACTTCGTCGTTTGGGGCAGGAACGGTCACCCGTTCGTCAAGTTTGCCTGCCGTCATCGACTCGACGTCGCGGCGCATGGTCTCGATTGGTTTGAGCGCGCGATTTGTAGTTATCCAGGTGATGAATCCCATGACGAGAACTAAAAGTGGCAACCCGACAAGGAGCAGCGCGGTAAGGCTGCGAACGGAATCGTTCACCGACTCGAGACTGTGGCCGACGTAAATTGTGAAGGTACCATCTTGCGAGTTAACGCGACGAGCGATCACGCGAAATGAATTATCGCCAACCGGAACACTTGAAACCGTGAAGCGAACAAAGCCCTCCAGCGGAACCACGGCAGAAAATAGCGCGGGCTCGCCATCAATGTTGTCAGACGATGCGACCACAGCACCGAACTGGTCAAGAATTTGTATGAATCCCTCGTCCTCCCGTGGGACGGTGAGTTCGGATGGAAGGGTCCCCTTTTCCAGGGTTGCGGCGACGTCGTCGGCACGTAGTTCGGCGTTGGTGGTGAGTCCATCCACCAGCGATGAACGCTGACCATAGACAAGCAATGCTCCGCCGAGAGCGAGAGTGATAGCGACGAAGGCGCATGCCGACACCACCATGCGGGTTCGTACCTGAAGTTGCATCGGTCTCATTACCGCGGGTCGCCTGTGAGGCGGTAACCGGCCCCACGAACAGTCTCGATGGCGCATTTTCGTGCCGAGCACTCAATCTTTCGGCGCAATCTTCCGACATAGACCTCAACAATGTTCTGATCACCGTCGTACGCGATGTCCCAGAGTTCATCCAACAATTCGGTCTTGCTGACAACTTGTTCTGCGCGCTGCGCCAGGTACTCAAGCAAGGAAAACTCGCGGGCGGTAAGTTCGATGCGCTCGTCGCCGTGGGTTACGCGGCGAGTGAGTGGGTCGACTGCAAGATCACCAACCGCCAGTGGTGTGGCGCTCCGATTTCGCGCACCACGGCGGGCCAATGCACGCACATGGGCGAGCAAAACGACAAACGAGAATGGCTTGGTGAGGTAATCGTCGGCTCCGGTGTCGAGGGCTTCGGCATGGTCGTACTCCCCGTGCTTGGCAGTAAGCATGAGGATCGGAGTCCAGTTGCCGGCCTCCCGGATGCCACTGCAAACCTTGAATCCATTGACCTTCGGTAGAAGGATGTCGAGAAGGATGACGTCGTAAGTTTCGGTGATGGCTCTCTCGAGCCCAACTGACCCGTCACGAGCCACATCAACGTGGAAACCCTCCGCTTCGAAACCCCTCTGCAAAGCGTCGCCAAGGGCCACTTCGTCCTCGACGATAAGCAACTTGGTCATATCCACAGATCCAGTATCTCAGCGTCAGAATCGATCGTTCAGCCTACAACCTGAACGAGTGTTCAGCAGTTCAGGTTGCTGTCAGCAGGGCTCTGTCACACTCACATCGTCACTCATACATCGGGTGTGAGGACCCTACACAAAAGGAGATATTCAAAATGAACTCACGAAGGTACCTAATTTCGGCAGGCATGGCGATGGGGGTAGCACTCGGCGCCGCAGGCATCGCAGCAGCAACCACTGGTTCGTCGAACCCCCCGGCACCAGTGGAACAATCGCAAACTCCTGCAGTAGCGACGCAGTCCAGCAGCGATCCCAGCGATGTCACGGATCTCCAGACCCAAAGTGATGTCAACGACGAAGCGAATGGCGTCGATTGCGAAGATGGAATCATTGTTGCCACCGGCGCTGAATGCGACGGCGGACCGTCGGCTAACTCAACCGATGACAAAAATGAAGCCAACGACGGCGAAACCAACGACGCCGAAACTAATGATGGCGGCGCCGATCAGTCAGGTGCCAACGGCGGCTGACGCAGTACTGCACACGCTTGCCAAAAACGT
>JBKJMC010000074.1:0-8654 GCA_046596615.1 Ilumatobacteraceae bacterium
CCTGATGATCGCGATGCCGCTATAGCTTCCCACCGTTCGTGGATGGGCATCGCCCCACGCATTCGCGGCGCCCGAACCACCGACCAAGATGAGGCCGGCGGCGCCAACGACGGCGAGCACTCGCAGACGCCTCAAATTGACGGCGAACACGATCAGCAACGCGCCGCTAGTGGCTGCGATGAGACGATTCTCGAGCAGCGAGTCACCAAATGGCAAAGCACGTTTGGCGAGCCACCAGTAACGAGTCGCGCAAAATGCGAACACCGCCGCGGCAATCACGAGACGATCGGAAAGCACATGACGCTCTGGCGCGAGAGCAACCTCGTAAGATTGATCCATCGTCACATCAACTCGCGCTCCGCTCATTGTTCCTCACGGCGTTATCGCCCAGCGCTTGCTCGTGCGCCAGCGCGGCGGAGTTGTCGCTGTGGGGTTGGCGGCGTGCCTGGCGATCATCGGAGCGGTGTTGATCATTCTTCCAGGGGCGCTCCTGGGCGTAATCGGGTTCATGATTTTGAATTTTGGTCTGCCAGTGCTGCCGCTCACGGGCGTACCAGCCGTCTCTGGGACGATCAACTACTTGGTAGCCATTCTCGGGAGCGCCGCGATGTGGTGGGGGGTCGGTCATTATGCTGCGTTGCGCGCCTCGCGCAACGCCATCGTCGACTGGCCGGAGTGGCGTAGCGAGTTTCAGCCGCTGGCGATCGGCATTTGGGTTGGCACGGTGCTCGCACTCGCCGTGACGGCGTTCGTGCTCGGCGTGCTTTAGACATTCAACCCGCAATTTTCGCCGCCAATTTCTAAATTCGCACGAGGCCGCGCAGGGCGTCGAGTTTGGCGGGTCCGATGCCGCGAACATTTAATAGATCCTCGATGCGAGAAAACGGACCATGCTGCGTGCGGTACGCGAGTATTGCCCGCGCCGTACTCGGGCCAACTCCCGGCAGCGTGTCGAGTTGCTGCTCTGTCGCGAGATTGAGATCGACAACTGTCGAGCCGCCGCTAGCCGAACCATCACCAGTAATTCCAGACGCCGTTGCCGGCGGGTTCAACCCGGGCCTCGGGCGCACGATGACAGGCTTTGGCGTTTCGCCGCGACGCGGTATGTAAACCTGGGCGGCATCGACGAGCGGTGTCGCCAGGTTGACTGCGTCCAGATCGGCGCGCGAAGTTGCCCCGCCCGCGGCCGCGACTGCATCGGCAACTCGCGACGAACCGGTGATTACGACAACCCCTGGGTATTTGACTTCGCCAGCGACGTGCACCGTTATTGTCGCCGGAATGGATGCGCCGGTGGAAGCAGCTTGGCCACCATCACTAACCACGCCTGGCCAGTCGACTACCGCATCAACCTTCGGCACAACTGTCGAAATTATTGACGGGGCGAAGGCGAGGCCCGCCTCAATCGGCGGAGGCGGCGAACGCATGATCCACCAGCCCCCCGACAGGACGACGAGCACTCCAACGCCGCTGGAGATGATCCGCCCCATGCCGACCCAATTAGTAAAGTCTGAAACACGCTTAATGATCTGGTATTTATTCATGCCTCGATGTGTGCGGCGCAGGGCCGAAATGTCAGCTTGACCAGAAACACCGGGACCAGTAACCCCGGGACCAGTAATCCCGGGACCAGAGTTTCGGCCCGCTTCCCGGCAAGCCCCGTGACTAAAACAGTTGCGCGGTGAGGTTCTTGCGGTGGTTCAGGGTGCGGGGATCGTTGGCGCCCATGATCTCGAGGATGTCGATGTATTTCTGGCGAGCGTCTTCATCGTTCTTAACTTTCGGCAACAGCTCCGCCAGGGTGACATCGTGATCGTCGCTGGGCCTAAATGCCCGTCGGGCCTCAGCCAGTAGTAGGCCAACGCGCGGCGTTTCGGACACGCGTGTGAGCACCTCGATGGACTCGGTTATTGCATTGCGGGCGATCAATAATTGAGCCAATCCAACGATCGCGTCTTCGTTCTTGGGCTCAATATCGAGGGCCTGATGCAGCGAATCTTCGTCGCCGCGCGCGAGCAGCGATGCAACCGTCACGGCCTCGCCGACGGGGCTAAGCGAAGCTACGAATTGGGCAATCACGTGCTCCGGCTCGGCTCCGACAAAACCGTTGATTACTTTGCCGTCTTGCATCGCGTACACCGCCGGTATCGACTGCACCTGAAATGCACCAGAAATCTGCGGGTTTTCGTCGACATTTACTTTGGCCAAAATGACCTTGCCGTTCGTGGCCGCCGTGAGTTTTTCTAGGATTGGTCCGATCGTGCGACAAGGCCCGCACCACGGCGCCCACAAGTCGACAATTACCGGTGTAGTCATTGATCGATCTAAAACTTCGCTCTGAAATGTTGCGTCGGTGACATCAATCGCCATAAAAATAACGCTATCGCCCGGGGCGCAGAGCCAGCCAAAATTTCGCTAGGTTTCATTGTCATGACGCCGCCCGCTAGTGCCCACGACGGCATCAACGCGGTTCTCGTAACTCGTTGGATTACCACAAATGTCGCCAACACAGAAGCGCCGTTCATCTTTGAGTTCATCGCTGGCGGACACTCGAACTTAACATTTCGGGTTACTGACGCTCGCGGCCGCGAAATGGTGTTGCGCCGACCCCCTCTTAGTCACGGTCTGGCCAGCGCGCACGACATGTCGCGCGAGCACCGCATCATCTCGGCGCTGCAGGGATCTGCCGTGCCCGTCGCGCCAGCGCTCGGAATGTGCTTAGACCCCGAAGTGAACGGCGCACCGTTCTACATGATGGAGTTCGTCGCCGGCAACATTGTGCGCGATCAGCACAGCGCTGAGCGTTTTCTGAAACCTCTCGCCCGTCGCCGCGCAAGCGAGTCGCTGATTGAAACAATGGCGGCAATTCACGCAGTCGATATCAATGCTGTCGGTCTCGCCGACCTGGCGCGCCACGAGGCCTACATCGAACGGCAATTAAAGCGCTGGTACGGCCAGTTCAACGCGCAAAAGACACGCGAACTTAACGCCATTGACCGCGTCCACGACGAATTACTTAAGCGCGTCCCGACGCAGGGCCAGGCCACGATTGTGCACGGCGACTACAGGCTCGACAACTGCATCGTCGATGACCACGGCAACATCGCCGCCGTGCTCGATTGGGAGATCTGCACACTCGGCGACCCACTCGCCGACCTTGGATTGCTAATGGTCTATTGGACTGGCCCAGACGACGAATCGATAAACACTGGATTCCAGGCGACCAAGGCGCCAGGCTTTTTGAACCGCCAAGACATCGCCGAAAAATACGCCGCCATTACGAATCGTGACATTTCGCAACTAAATTTCTACGTTGCCTTCGCCGTCTGGAAGTTGGCGTGCATCTTAGAGGGAGTCTACGCACGCTACGTCGGCGGCGCGCTCGGAGCTCGCGACGCCGGTGAACTGGAGCCATTTAGGATTCAGGTTGACACCTTGGCTGCGCATGCAGAGACATTGCTTTCGCAAATAGATTGAGCCAGGTAGATTGAAACAGCCATGAGTGACTTTTACAAGATTAATCCTGCGTTTCATGATGCTTTGCCAGAACTCGAGAAGTCGCTGCTGGTCGTGATGCTCTCGGGTTGGATAGATGCCAGCGCCGCCAGCGCCAACGCGATGGAGATTCTGATCGCCGAGACCGCCGCCAAACCATTACTGACCTTCGATGCCGACGCCTTCATCGACTACCGCGCGCGACGCCCGACAATGGAGTTGCGCGATGGCGTGAACACAAAACTGACTTGGTCGGCCCCAGAGTTGCTGCTCGGCAACGACAGTAACGGCAAGCCCGTGCTGCTGTTAACGGGCCCAGAGCCGGACAATCGCTGGCAAAAATTCACCGAGATCGTCTCGCAACTTGCCGTCGCCCTAGATGTGCGAAGGATGCTCGGAATCGGCGCCTACCCGATCGCCACACCGCACACTCGCGCTGTGCAAGTTTCGTGTAGTTCACCGTCGCGCGAAATCATCGCCACCTTGCCTTATATCAAGAGTTCTGTCGACGTGCCCGCGGGCATGGAAGCCGCGCTCGAACACGCCTTCGCCAGCCGCAGTATTGGCGCGATTGGCCTGTGGGCCCAAGTACCTCACTATGTTGCGTCAATGGCCTACCCCGCGGCTAGCGCGGCGCTGCTCGAAGCCGTCTGCGAATCCGGAGATATCTCGATAAATACGAGCATCGTTCGTCAGCAGGCCGCGCTTCAACGCGAGCGCCTCGACCAACTGGTTCTCGCCAATCCTGAACACGCCGCAATGCTCACTCAACTCGAAATCGCCTTCGACGAATCACATAGTGGCAACGGCACGCTGACCACTGGTTTTGGCGGAACACCCCTGCCCAGCGGCGATGAACTCGCCGCCGAATTGGAGCAATTTCTTAAACAACATCCAGCAGATTGAGCGTTGGACGGAATTAACTGATAATTTTGTCACAAATCAGGAGATCAAGCGACTTGGGGAATTCGTGGCAGGTGAGTCCAGCAAAGACTTCGTAGAATCGCTTGCCCGAGGCTTGGAAGTAATCCGAGCCTTCGGTCCCGCCACTCCGCAAATGACTTCGGCGCAGGTAGCGGCCAAAACCGGTCTCGCCAGACCGACGGCACACAGGCTGTTGTTAACCCTCGAATCGCTCGGCTATGCGCGAAACAGTGACGCCGGCTTTTCGCTCACGCCCCGCGTAGTCGACCTCGGCATGTCGTACATTGCCACCAGAGGCTTATGGGATATCGCCAGACCACACATGGAAGAGGTAGTCGCCGCCACAAACCAATCTTGTTCGATAACAGAACTTGACGGATCAGACATCATCTATCTCGCGCGCGTGATCGTGCCAAAGGTTTTGTCAATGGCTCTTCATGTCGGCACCCGCAGCCCCGCGCGCAGCACTTCGATGGGCGACGTCTTGCTTGCAGACTTAGCACCCCACGAACTTGCCGCAACCCTAAGTAGGCCATCACGCTCCGATTTTCTGGCTCGCGAGACGCGCACAGACGCCGAATTGGAAACCGTGCTGCCGCAAGTTCGCAAGCAGGGCTGGGCAATCAGCGACGAGCGTCTCGCCCACGGCGTGCGTGCGGTTTCCGTTCCGCTCACCAACGCCCGTGCGCGCACAGTTGCCGCGATCAGCATCGCCGTGCACAGCACTGAAGTAAGCGTCGATCAAATCAAGAAAGAAATTTTGCCGCTCCTGGTCGCCACCGCCGCCAACATCAGCACCGATTGGTGCAAGTACGACGAATTGCCAATGGCAAGCCTGCCAATAGCTGGCAAATGAAGGTTGACGGCGGCATTTCGGCAAACTTGTCGGGTGCTGCCAATTCAGCTCAAGAGCTAGAAAGGGCGGGCTATTCGGGCGGATGGACGGCAGAAACTTCGCACGACCCATTTCTGCCGCTGTTACTCGCCGCCGAACACACGACGACACTCGAACTGGGCACGTCGATCGCAGTGGCATTTGCCCGTAACCCAATGTCGCTGGCAAACATCGGATGGGATCTGCAGTCATATTCAAAGGGCCGCTTTATCTTGGGCCTTGGTAGCCAGATCAAGCCGCACATCACCAAACGATTCAGCATGGAGTGGAGCCATCCCGCACCGCGCATGCGTGAGTTGATCATGGCAATTCGGGCCATTTGGCACACCTGGCAAACCGGCGAGCCGCTGCAATTTCGAGGCGAGTTCTATACCCACACTTTGATGACTCCGTTCTTCACTCCAGACAAAGGCGACCTCGGCACATTTGGTCCACCACTTATATTTCTCGCCGCGGTTGGCCAAAGAATGACTCAGGTTGCGGGCGAAGTTTGCGACGGGTTCATCTGCCACGGTTTCACTACCGAGCGATACCTACGCGAGATCACGTTGCCAGCCCTACACGCGGGTCGTGCAAAGGCGGGCAAGACAATGGAAAACTTTCAAATTGTCGGCCCGAGTTTTGTTGTCACGGGCACAACTGCCGTGGAAATGAAAACCGCGATTAGGGGAACCAAACAACAAATCGCGTTTTACGGCTCAACCCCCGCCTACAGCGGTGTACTCGAACTACACGGATGGCATGACCTGCACGGCCAACTCAATGCGTTGTCGAAGCTTGGTAAGTGGCAGGAGATGGGCGAACTTATAACCGATGAGATGCTTCACGAATTTGCGGTTGTCGGCGAACCCGAAGAGATTGCCGCCGAGTTGCACAAACGCTACGGCGACGTAATTCAGCGAATTAGTTTCTACGCCCCGTACAAATCCGACCCAACGCGTTGGGCGCAGGTGATCGACGAGCTCAAGAACTTGTCGTAAGGCCGTGTAGCCAGGCCTGCACGTTGATCCCTAGCGCCGCGACGTCGTATCCGCCCTCTTGCAATACAACTGTCGGCAAACCGAGCTCACCAACCAATGCACCCGAGCGAGTGAAACCATCGGTTGTTAGAGAAAGATCGCAGATCGGGTCGCTGAAAAATGTGTCAAGGCCGAGCGAGACGATCACCATTGATGGATTAAAGGCAGAAATGGCCTCGCATGCCGTGGCTAAAGCCGACAGGTATTGATCGTCTTGAGTGCGCGCCGGTAACGGCATGTTGAGATTGCTTCCTAAACCGCGATGGGTGCCGATTTCGTCGGAATTGCCGGTGAAATACGGATAGGCGCGCTTCGGGTCGCCGTGTAACGAAACGTATTGGACATCGTCGCGACCGTAGAAAATTTGCTGAGTGCCGTTGCCGTGGTGGTAGTCGACGTCGAGAACCGTTACTTTGCTGCCGGTAGTTGACGCCACTTGGTGGGCTGCGATCGCGGCGTTGTTAAAAAAACAATATCCGCCGTAAAGATCGGTCGTGGCGTGGTGACCCGGCGGGCGACATAGACCGTACGCGGATCGTTCGCCGCCGAGTACAAGCTTGGTCGCGGTAAGCGCAGTATCGACCGCGCCGCGGGCAGCCTCGTAGGTGCCCTCGGTTAGCGGCGTAGTGGTTTCGAAGCACCACCACCCCAGTCGAGCGTTGGCGGAGGTTGGCTCTGGGATCTGTTTCATGCCGTCGCGCAACGCGGGTCGATAGAAGACATCCGGCACAACTTCGCGCGCGGGGCGCATCTGGGTTTGGTAATCAGACCAGGCGGTCGAGAGAAACTTGTTTAGGCCCGGCGCGTGAACCGCGTCGATCGGCGCTGTACCCCACTGGGTTGGTTCGAGAAATTGCATCGTCGGGTCGGCCTGCAATGTTTCGCGAATCTTTTCGGCACGGCCAGTGTGCTCGAAGGGCTTCATCGCATGCGAGAAGGCAATCTCTTCATTCGGGTTGTGCAACATGTGCTTTGGTGTGTAGACAACTTTCACTGACTGCTCCTCTACAAGTTAAATCGTGCTAAGTAAAGTCGGGTGCCGATCGCAATGAGCGCTTTATCTCGGCCACCCCGGTTTCGGCAAGAGTTTGCACGGCGTCCCACAACTTGAGCGCCTCGTTGCCACGCGGCGCCTTCGAAATAACTGGACCGAACAGGCTTACAGCGTGATCGCTGTTGGGGGCGAAGGTAAGGATCGGGGTGCCGACATCCTTGCCGGTACGCGAAAGCGCTAGGTCGGTCTCGTAGCGGATCACAGAGTCGTGCGCAGTGTCTTGCCAGGCATCGGAAATTTCTGCCGGTAACCCCGCCGACGTGGCGACCTCGCTGAAAAACTGCTGCGGATTGGCGAGTTCCTCGCCTCGTCCCTGCACGTGTAGGGCATTGCCTAATTGGGTGAAGAAGGCGGCGACGGCAGCGTTTCCGGCCCTTGCCCTTGCGGCGCTGGCGACGCGAAGACCCTGAAGGCCGACGATATGAATCCGTTCGCGCGACGAATCTGGCTCGTACCCGCGATCACTATTGACCATTCGCAACGAACTGAACTTCCAAGATACCTCGTATTGGCGCAATGCTTGAACTTCGGTCACCCAGCGAGACGTAATCCACGCCCATGGACAAACTGGATCAACGAAGAAGTCAAGATCGGCCATGATTACCGGGGCTATTCGCGGGCGATCTCTTTGAGGTCGTACGTTTCGATCAAATCGCCCTGCTTCAGGTCTTGGAAGTCGGTAAGACCAATGCCGCACTCAAAGCCTTCACGAACTTCGCGGGCATCGTCTTTGAAGCGGCGAAGCGAGGCGATCGCGCCCTTCCAAATGATTGTGCCGTCGCGCAAGAAGCGCACCTTCGAGCCGCGGGTGATGACGCCCGAGCGAACGAAGCAACCGGCGATTGCGCCGACCTTCGGCGCGCGGAATAGTTCGCGCACTTCGGCTTCGCCAGTGACAACTTCTTCGAATTCAGGCTTGAGCATTCCTTTCATTGCCTTTTCGATATCTTCGATCAGTTTGTAGATTATTTCGTATGTGCGGATCTCGACCTTTTCGGCTTCGGCGAGTTCGCGAATCTTGCGGTCCGGGCGCACGTTGAATCCGATCAGCGTGGCGTTCGTGGCGGCGGCCAAGGTGATGTCGTTGGCGGTTATTGCGCCGACCGCTCGGTGCACAAATGCGGCCCGCACGTCGTCGCGCTCTAGTTTGCGCAGGCTCTCTGTAACCGCTTCGAGCGAGCCATGCACGTCGGCCTTGATGATCACGTTCAGAGTGGCGACCTCGCCAGCTTGAATCTGGGTGAAGATGTCTTCGAGTTTTACGCCG
>JBKJMC010000234.1:0-3773 GCA_046596615.1 Ilumatobacteraceae bacterium
ACACCGCCACTCCGCGCGCGCCGGTAATGCGACTGATCGCCACCCCGCCTCGCGCATAGTTGCCGGTGCTCGGCCATACCGCGCGCTGCGTCGACGGGTTGAATTGGCCAGTGACCACGCGCGGGATCAGGCACGAGTACGCGGCCAGAACCTTGTGCGCCCTGATCATCGGGAAGCGATCGCCGAACATCACGACGATCGGGCTCGACACGCCCGTCAACGACGTCGGCAAGACAATGTGGTCTGGCACGCTGACGCGTTCGCCTTTTAGGTTGTTAAACCAGTGCACGCGAAACAAGTTGCGCGCGTCGGGGGCATTTTTGTCGACGCCCTTGGCGACGTCGGCGGCGATTTGAGATGGGTCGGCTAGCTGGGCAAATGTTGGCAAGACGACGTTGTTCTTGGCGCACCTGGCGACGCTCTCTTGAAGCGCGCCCGCGTCAACGACCTCGTCGGCGAGCCCCAACTGCGTTCGCAGGACCGCCGAGTCGAGGCCAGAACTTGGCTCCGAAACCGTCCGAGATTGCGCGGTTGTTGGGTTCACGCTTTACATTCTGTCAAAGAACGACCCCAAACGACTACTCTTAACACCGCTACAAGCCATATCAGTACCTAGCCGACGTAGCCCAATGGCAGAGGCACGGCGCTTAGGACGCCGCCAGTGAGAGTTCGAGTCTCTCCGTCGGCACAAAACATGACACCAAGATCGATTCACGACCTCGCCACACCGGCCATCGTTATCGACCGTGACGCTCTCGATCGCAATATTGCGACGATGAGTTTGCTGCGACCCGGAGCCAAGTTGCGCCCGCACGTCAAGGCCACCAAGTGCACGGCGCTTGCACGCCGTCAGGTTGCCGCAGGCCACAACAATTTCACCTGCGCCACCATTCGCGAAATGATCGGCATGGCCGACGCGGGTCTCGGCGACGATCTTCTACTGGCCAACGAGGTGATCGATGCGGGAAGACTAAAGTCTCTCGCCGACGCCCAGGATCGCGCCATGATAACTGTGGCGATCGACTCGGACGAAACTTTGCGCGCGGCCGCCCACGCCGGCATCCGAAACGTGCTGATCGATGTCAATGTTGGGCTACCCCGATGCGGCTGCGCACCAGAAATTGCCGGCGCGCTCGCCGACAGCGCGCGCAAATCGGGGCTCAACGTGCGCGGCGTGATGGGCTACGAGGGACACCTGATGATGGTCTCCACCCGCGATGAACGCCAAGCAAAGGTTGCAGGGGCGATGACGCCGCTGACGCGCGCGGCGCAAGACGTCGGCGGCGAGATTATTTCTGCCGGCGGCACCGGCACGTACGACCTACACGAGTCGACCGGCGTGACCGAGTTGCAGGCGGGCTCATACTCACTAATGGACACGCAGTACGCGCAACTCGGCCTGCCATTCGAGCAGGCAGCGTGGGTGCTTGCGACCGTTGTTTCGCGATCCGAGAAATGGTCCGTGATCAATGCCGGCCTAAAGGCGATGTCTACCGATCACGGAAATCCGCAAGTTGCCGGGCACAGCGTGTGGTTCTGCTCCGACGAGCACACGACGATTGCCGCAACTCAAGGCGACCAACTCGCGGTTGGATCCGCGGTGCGCGTCGCGCCGAGTCACATCGACCCGACGATCGCATTGCATAACACCGCCTGGGTAGTTCGCGGCGACGAAGTCATCGACTCGTGGGAGATCGACCTACGCGGTTGGTAAGAGTCTTGCCAATTCTCGAAACGCGCGGCCGCGGTGCGAAAGCGCGTGCTTCTCTTCAACAGTCATCTGCGCAAACGTGCGGCCGTCACCATCTAGGGCGATGAACAGCGAGTCGTAGCCAAATCCGCGGTGGCCAATTTCGCTTTCGGCGATCGAGCCCTCGCACACTCCCTCGGCGATTATTTCCCTCCCGTCGACGAACCGCAGCAACGCCACCGTGCGAAATCGCGCGCCGCGCGGTTTTCCCGCGAGTACTCGCAGCATCTTGGCGCGGTTGTCGGCATCCGTGGCGTTGTCGCCAGCGAAGCGCGCGGTGCGCACGCCCGGCGCGCCGCCTAACGCGTCGACCTCGAGGCCGGTGTCGTCGGCCAAGGCCGACAAACCCGTCGCGGCGCAAATCGCGACGGCCTTTAGACGAGCGTTGCCCACGAGCGTGCCAGAATTTTCTTCGACGTCGGCGACATCACTCGGCCGCGCCACGAGATCGACAACGCCGTTCATAAGTCCGAATATTTCTGCGACCTTGTGCGGATTGGCCGACGCGCATACGACCCGCAGCATCGCTACCTGCCGATTGTTCGCGGTGCCGGAGGAATGGCCAACACGCCGGCCTGCATGGTAAAGATCTGATCGATGCCGCCGGCGGCCAGCGCCAGTAGCTCGTCTAGTTCACCGCGGCTAAACGCCTTGCCCTCCGCGGTGCCCTGCACCTCTACGTACCTAGCCTCGCCGCCGCCGATCGGCTTGAGCATCACCACGTTCATGTCGACCTCGGCAGAACTATCCTCGACGTACGGCAAGTCGAGCACGGGGGTGCCGTCGTGAATGCCGACGCTGATCGCCGCGCAAAAAGAATGCAGCGGGTTGGTGCTCAGCATCTTGTTTTGCTGCAGGCGCGTGATCGCGTCGTGAAGGGCGATGAACGCGCCACAGATACTGGCGGTGCGCGTGCCACCGTCGGCCTGCAACACATCGCAGTCGATCAAGATCTGGCGCTCGCCCAGCAACTTCATGTCGCACGCCGAGCGCAGCGAGCGCCCGATCAGGCGCTGAATCTCTACCGTGCGGCTGCTCTGCTTTCCCTTGGCGGCCTCGCGGTCGACGCGCTCCGGCGACGAGCCTGGCAGCATTGAGTATTCGGCGGTGACCCAACCCTTGTTGCTGCCCTTCATCCACCTCGGCACATCGTTGTCGACCGAAGCGGTGCACAACACCCTCGTCTGGCCGAACGAAACCAAGACCGAACCCGCCGCCATCTCGGTGAAGTCGCGGTGAAAACTCATCGGACGCAAGTCGGCGCTCTGTCGACCATCAAACCGTGCCATAACTATCTCCCATTCATTTACTTGTGATCCATTGATCGGCGCGCTCGAGTTCTGGCCCGAGCAATCGTCGACCGAGTTCTGCAAACCAACCGATGTCGCCGGATGACAAAAACTTGTGCTCGCCCACGCCATCTGGGCGGGCCATTTCGCTGGCGAGCAGCGCCTCGCGCGTGGCAAACGCGGTCTCGTCGGCGCTGCTGACCAACACCACTTCTGGCCCCATCACATCGCCAATCACGCGCGCCAGGTACGGGTAATGCGTGCAACCCAGCAACAGCGCGTCGACGCCCGCGTTGCGAACGGGAGCGAGCAGTCGCCCAGCCAACACCATCACCTCGTCACCAGAAGTTTGATCGCGCTCCACGAACTCGACGAAGCCGGGGCACGCCGCCGACGTGAGCGTTACCGCGGCGCCAGTTTCGCGCACCGCCTCGATATAGGCGCCCGAAGAAATCGTGCCAACCGTGCCGATGACCCCGACTTTGTTATTGCGGGTCACGCGCACGATGGCGCGAGCGCCTGGCTCGACAACGCCAATCACCGGCACCGGCAACTCGGCCTGCAGTTCGTGCAAGGCAACCGATGCGGCCGTGTTGCAGGCGACAACGATCAGCTTGGCGCCGTAGTCGCGCACCAGGCTCCACGCCAGTTCGTGCGCATAACGGCGCACCTCGCCGGCCGGTTTATTGCCGTACGGGTAACGGCCCGTGTCGCCGATGTACACGAGGTTCTCG
>JBKJMC010000284.1:0-4075 GCA_046596615.1 Ilumatobacteraceae bacterium
GTCGGTGTCATTGGGCACGACTGGGTCAATGGCCCACAGGCAGTCAAATTATTGCTCGCCTATTTCTCGGCGATCGTCTAC
Source organism: Ilumatobacteraceae bacterium (assembly GCA_046596615.1). Classification (GTDB taxonomy): domain Bacteria; phylum Actinomycetota; class Acidimicrobiia; order Acidimicrobiales; family Ilumatobacteraceae; genus UBA3006. The sequence continues at coordinate 82 of JBKJMC010000284.1, forward strand.
ATGTGGATCTTCTACTGCATCGGGGCAATCGCGACGATGAAGTCGCGGGTGGCCGTGAACGGCTTAATGATCGCACTCGGGATCTGGCTGATTATGGTCCTTATTTTTCCTCAGATCGGGGACACGTTAGATGTTGACAATCAGGTTCCCGGTGGCCTTTTCCATGCCCTAAATCTTGTCAAGGCTGACGAAGTCGCAATTCTGGGAAATTTCAAGTCGTACGAGAAGGTTCGTACCGGAATCGAAGAGGCTTCATTCGCCCAGCACTTCCAGCGATTCGCATTCGCTATGACAGATGTCAAGGATAAGTATCGAACATTAAGTCTCTGGCAACTCTTCGGAGAAAAGATCCATGACATCGAGTGGCTGATTCTTTACTCGGTAGGTTTCGGCCTTGGACTGCGTCGAAGTTTCAAACACCAAAATACAATCCCCCAAGGAGGGTAATCATGAAAGCTAATACCCGAATTAAGATAAACATCCGAACAGGAGTCGTGCTCGCAGCCGTCGTTGCTGTTCTTAGTTCATGCGGTGGTAGTTCGTCGACTACACCAACTCCGGTATCGAACTCCGCGGCAGGAGCTGGCACGGTATCTGCAACTGCAGCACCGAATGTTGCTCTCGTACTTCCGGTGACCACCAACCCGATTCAAAACACGTCGACAGCTCAGACACTAGAGATCACATCGGTTCTTGTCGAAAACAATCTGGACTCTTCTGGTAAGGCTGCGGCAGATCACTTGGAAGTCGCGCTAAAAAACACTGGATCAACGGAACTCAAAGCTTTTGAGATTTTCTATACGTTCACCGATGGCACCGCCGGAGTTTCGGAAAGTTATTACACAAAACTTCCCGACTCATTCTCAATCCCGGCCGGTGGGTCGCGGATAGTGCACTTCGATGACTCGGGGGCGATAGATCATTTCCCTGTCAACAAGTTCAGCCTGTATTACGTGTCGCTCAATGCAATGGATGTGACAGTCATCGTTAGTAGCGCCGACGCCGCGCCACAAACTTCGATGATTACGAAGGACGCCGGGGGAGCGGAAGCCGCTGACTGACGGGCATTGCACAACGCCTACTCTTAACGTAGTGATACCGACCGACACTAATTCAGTCCTCATTGTCGAAGATGACGACGGTCTCGGCGACGGCCTTGTGCGCGCACTGACCGGGGAGGGATATCTAGTTCACCGTTGCCGTACCGCGACCGAGGTACTAGATCAACCAATATCCAAGTTTGACGTCATACTTCTTGACCTTGGTTTGCCGGACATGGACGGGCTTGACCTCTGCAGATTGGTGCGGAGTACGAACCCAACGATACCGATCGTCATGCTCACGGCGCGTGGATCAGAGACCGACATAGTCGTCGGTCTAGATGCGGGCGCCGACGACTACCTGGTCAAACCATTTCGTCTCGCCGAGTTGTTTGCTCGGCTCCGGGCAAACACTCGTCACCGTGTCTCACACAATGATTTGACGACGTTGGTGGTTGGGGGACTCGTCATCGATACGGCCGCGCGCCGAGTTCACCTCGACGGTGTCGAGATTGAAATGCGCGTTAAGGAGTTTGATCTACTATTGTTCCTCGCTCGTAACGCCGGCAACGCTGTGACAAGAACAGAAGCGATGGAGTCGGTGTGGGATGAACACTGGTACGGATCAACAAAGACACTCGATGTACATATTGCATCGCTTCGTAATCGTCTTGGCGAATCTGGTCCTGAAAACAGTCGGATCACCACGCTTCGAGGCGTCGGCTACCGACTCGAACTCCCGTCACAAAGCGATTCGAAGTCGTGAGACGGCGACTTTTTCTCACAATTCTTACCGTTTGCGCCCTCGCCGTAATCGGGTTCGGAATACCGCTGGCGCTAGTTGTTCAGAACCAATACCGCGACGAAGCCCTGCTGAAGTTATCCGAAGGGGCTGCGCAGGCAGCCGTCGCCGTTCCTGGTTCATTTGTCAGCCAGGGCGATACACCCGAACTTCCGATTATCGGATCGGAAGTCGACATCGCGCTGTACGACATCCACGGCAGGCGAGTAGTTGGCATTGGCCCAGAATTAGCGGATACTCCCGTCATGGATACTTTGCGAACGGGAACCGCACAACGCGTTCGCAACGACCTTGTCGTCACGTTTCCGATTAGCGACGAAGAGATCGTCGTCGGAGCGATACGGGCAAGCAGTCCCAACAGCGCCGTGACCGCCCAGACCCGCAAGACTTGGGCCCTAATGTCTGCATGGACGGCATTGATTCTCGCCGTAGCAGGCGCGGTAGCGGCACGGCGTAGCCGTAGTCTCGTTCTGCCGCTTGGGCAATTGCGCGCCGACGCCGGCGTCATTGGCGACGGCGGCGAACTTCCATTTCGTGCGGCCAGCGGAATAATCGAGATCGATACGGTTCGTAGCGCACTCGCCGAGGCCGCGGCACGTCTCAATAGAGCGCTTGCACGTGAACGATCATTTGGTTCGGATATCGCTCACCAACTTCGCACCCCACTTGCTTCGCTGCGTCTGCGCCTCGAAACCGAGCAACTCCTAGACACGGCGAATCTCAAATTGATCGACGACTCACTTGTCGATGTCGATCGCCTGAACCAGACAATCGAAGATTTGCTTGACCTTGCCCGTGACACACAAGACGGTCGTGAAAGCTATGCCATTGCAACTCTCTTGCGTGACGCCGCCGACCGTTGGCAAGCCAAAGCCGCTGCCAACTTTCGGCTGTTGAAACTCGAAATGGAAGATCAATTACCTTGGGCGCAAGTGCGATCGGCCGCGATCCGACAGATCCTCGATGTACTTATTGACAACGCGTTGAAGCATGGACAAGGTGACGTCACGATCACTGGCAACCAAATTGGAAACGGTATCGTGCTCGGCGTCGCTGACCAGGGTCTGGTAATTCTCGATTCCAACAACATCTTCACTCGGCGACATTCGGCCGCCATAGGTGCCGGAATCGGGCTCGCTCTTGCGCATCGACTAGCCGAAGCCGACGACATGCGCCTCGTTCTTGCCAATCCCGGACCTGGAGTTGTCTTCCATCTTGTCATTGGCGGTAGAGCAGGTTGACCTAGTTGCCGTGGCGCTCGTGCGCGTTAAGCAACGCGCGCAACGAGGCGGTGATGATGTTCGGGTCGACGCCCACACCCCACTTCGTGTCGCCGTGGCCGTTGGCTGTCTCTACGTATGCAACCGCGGTCGCCTCCGAGCCCTGGCCCAAAGCGTGTTCGGTGTAGTCCTTGACATCGAGCGCGCTCTTGAACTCGTTGCGCAGGGCGATCACGAACGCGTCGATTGGGCCGTTGCCCTCGCCGACGATAGTGCGACGCAGGCCGCTGACGTCGACCTGCGCGGTGATCATCGTGCGGCCGCTCGTCGAGTCGCTGCGCAACTCGTGGCTCGACAGCGTGTACCTCGGCGTGTTCGGCAGGTACTCGGTCTGGAAGGCGTCCCACATCACGGCGGGTGAGATCTCGGTGCCGAGGTCTTCTGTGATGTGCTGGATGCTGCGCGAGAATTCGATCTGCAAGCGGCGCGGCAAGTCGTATCCGTACTCGGCCTTCATCACGAAGGCGACGCCGCCCTTGCCAGACTGGCTGTTGACGCGCACGACAGACTCGTACGAGCGGCCGACGTGCTTCGGATCGATCGGCAAGTACGGAACGCCCCACTGATCGTAGTTTTCCGGAAGCGCCTCGAATCCTTTCTTGATTGCGTCTTGGTGGCTGCCGGAGAACGCGGTGTACACGAGGTCTCCGACATACGGGTGACGCTCGGGCACCGGCAGGCGGTTGCAATATTCGGCGTCGCGACGCAAAGCATCGATGTCGCTGATGTCGAGCATCGGGTCGACGCCGTTGGCAAACAGGTTCATCGCCAGCGTGACGACGTCGACGTTGCCGGTGCGCTCGCCGTTGCCGAACAACGTGCCTTCCACACGATCGGCGCCGGCCATGAGCCCCATCTCGGCTGCGGCGACC
>JBKJMC010000109.1:0-4690 GCA_046596615.1 Ilumatobacteraceae bacterium
GTCACGCTCGGCGACGACATCGACGATGATGTCGTCAACGAAGTCGCTCGCCGCGGCGACTCTAAGCGCGTCGTTGACGACATCATCGTCGATGTCGTCGCCGAGCGTGACATTGAATCGAAGCGTGTCGGCAAACAAAAACGCTTCCTGAAATACCATTCCCACGCCGCCGCTCATCGTCCGTATCTCGCCGGAATTTAGCGGCACGAGACCAGCGATCGCCTCCAGCAGTGACGTCTTTCCAGAGCCGGTCGCGCCTACGATCGCCACGGTCTTCGACGTCTGGATCGAAAGCGAAAGCCGTGCTAAAACGACCTTGTCGCCGTAAGTGATGGTCGCTTCGCGTACCTCGACCGCTATGCCCACCGACGCGCGCCTGATTAGTGATTGCGGGTCGACCATGACCGGTTCATCGACGATCTCCCTGGTGCGTTTCCATCCACTGATCGAATGCGGAACCTCGCTAAAGACGTACCCGATTATTCGCAAGGGAAAAACCAGCAACGTGAATAGGTAAACGAAACTGATAAGTTCGCCGACTGTTAGCGCCCCCGAAGCCACGCGATGAGCGCCAACTATCAAAAGCACAACGTTGACTAACGACGGCACGGCGTCGAGCAATGCTTCGAATGAACTGCGAACCCTGACGGCCTTGGTTCGCGCGTCTCGCAACCTGCCGGTGATGATCGAGAGTCGTTCTGTCTCGCGGGTCTCGGCACCGAATGCTTTGACAACCGCTACCCCGTCGAAACTTTCGTGCACAGCCTCAGACAGCAGGCCCAACTCCTTTTGCGCGGTGTCATAGTGCTTGTCAATGGACCGCTGATAGACGATGTTCATCATCATCAAAATTGGGAACACGGCGATGGCCAGCATCCCCAGTGGAACATCGACTATCAGTAGCCACCCGCCAGACACGATCAACATGACGACTACAGAACTCGCAAAGGGCAACGGGCTCATAACGTCAACCGCGGTATCAGAATCGACTCCGACCCTGGCTACGAGATCACCCGTCATGTGCGAGCGATGCCACATTGGCGGCTGATTTACGATCTGCTGGAGGACCGTGAGCGATATTGTCTCGGCAGTACGCCAATGCGCCATCCCGGCAAAACTGCGGCGAACGACGACGCCCACAGCGCGCAGTAGGCCGATGCCGATCACCAGGCTCGCCCCGATTACCAGCGCGCTTGTGTCCGTTCGACCATCTCGAAACCGAGGCAAGATCACTTGGTCGACCATCCAGCGCACACCGAATGACGAAGCCACGGTGCATAGAGCGAATAAGGCAGCGCCGGCCACAGCTGTCAAAAATAGCCTCGGATGAATTCGAACCAGCGTAGAAATCAGCCGATAGGCGTTGCGCAATCTTCCAATCCGAATGTCAGGCTCGTTACTCATGTCTCATGCATTTTATACATCAATCGCGCATTGGCCTGCCTAGATTAATTGTCATGAAGTTGCTCGGACGCGCAGTGATCGTGGTCGTGGTGTCGGCGATCTTTGCGATGTGGATCTACGGGTTGTTTTTCGCCTCCAAGGAGACCATAAATTCTGTCAATGACAGCGATTGGCAACTTAAATCCGAAGCGATCTGCTCAAGTGCTAAGCAGGAGCGAATTAAGCTCATCGACCTCAGCCTCGTCAAGGATTCCGGCCCCGATGCCCTGTCAAAGCGCGCCGACATCGTCGACAAGGCGACCGCGACTTTGGCAACGATGGTCGAGCAGATCGCCGCACTGCCGGTTGCCAACGCCAAGGGCGCGGCGATCGTACCGATGTGGTTGGCCGATTACAGGGTTTACATCGCCGATCGTCACGACTACACGGCCCTCCTGCGCAACGGAGTCAACCAACCGTTTGCCGAAACAATCGCCGACGGAATACCACTAAGTGAGAAATTGGCGACATTCGCGGCCGACAATCAGTTGTCGTCGTGCAAGCCGCCGATCGATCTTTCGGTTTAGTAACTACCTAATCTAAATCGTTGAACTCGTCGGCAGGCTTCCAGCCACTATCTGGGGTGTAGCGCCTTATAACTTTCGCCGGCGCGCCGACGGCCACGCAGTAATCCGGAATCGAACCATTGACAACCGAGTTAGCGCCGATCGCGACGTGCTTGCCGATCCGCGAGCCTGGTAGAACCACGACCCCGTCGCCCAACCACGAGCCGTCGCCTATCGATACGGCGCGCTCTGGCTGGGTCTGCTGCGAGATCGGTTTGGAGACGTCTTCGTAGCCGTGATTTTGATCTGTGATGTAAACATTGTGTCCCGTCCAGACATCGTCACCTATCTCAATCGAGAGGTGACCAACAATGCCGCTGTTGCGCCCAATCAGACAGCGATCACCGATCTTTACGACTGGGTCGGTCAGACACTGCTGGCCCTCTGTCATTCCGGCCGACAGCGCCACGTGCTCGCCAATCATCGTGAACGAACCGATGTGGATGTAGCGCTCATTGAAAATTGTCGTGGTCGGGAAACAAATCACACTGCGCTCGCCGAAGGCGCCAAAACTCTTGCCACGTCTCGTTTGCGGACCAATGGCCGCGCTATCTGTAAGCCACTGCCAGGCCCGCGCGATTAGGTCGGCCCTGGCATTTCGAAACCATATTCGCGCCATAAAGTTAGGTTACAACCGCGCCCCGCTGGGAACGCGAGAAGATTTTGTAACTACTGTGAACCTATGACGAAGCAACCACATGTAGTTCATTGCCCGGCCGGATCGGTCGAGGGCACTATTTCGGCCGATGGCCAGGCCAAATTCTTAGGTGTACCGTTTGCCACCGCGAAGCGTTTCGAGGCACCCCAGCCGTATCCAAAATGGGACGGCGTGCGCGACGCCACAAGGTATTACTCCCGTAGTCCGCAGACTGACGCGATGATGGAGGGATTCCTCGGCTCTTCGACAATCCAAACCTCAGAAGATTGCCTCGGATTAAATATTTACACTCCGTCGAATGCCGCAGTCGGGCAAAAACCCATTCTATTTTGGATTCACGGTGGCTCCTATACCAATGGGACTGGCTCATCGGGCTGGTACGACGGCACGCGCCTGGCGAGCCACGGCGACGTCGTGGTGGTCACAATTAATTACCGTCTCGGCATATTCGGCTTCATGGGCGACACGAATTGCGGTCTCCTCGATCAGGTAAGAGCACTCAATTGGGTACAAGAAAATATCTCGGCATTTGGTGGCGACCCACGGCGTGTCACTATCTTCGGCGAATCCGCTGGCGGATCGAGCGTCGTCGCGTTGTTGGGCAGCGATCGAACTGCCGGTCTGTTTCAGGCGGCCTGGGCGATGAGCCCCTCGATGGGCCAATTGCGAAGCCAGCAACGGGCAGAGGAGATCGAACAACAGATCCTGCAGGCGGCGGGCAAAAACAGTGTCGCCGAGCTGCTCCCGCTGACAGCCGACGAGCTCAACTCGCTGCAGCAAAAACTTGACACCGACGAGAATTTCGTAAACGATGAATTTGCCCCAACTTTTGGCGGGGCCGGTCTCCCCCTCGACGCTATGCAACGGGTGCACGACAACCCCGTGCCGCTCGTTATCGGTACGACGAAGGACGAGGTGCGCCTGTGGACTGCGCTGGCCCCACAGTCTGTCAATTTCACGAGCGATAATCTAGACGAACGATTCTTGGACGAATTCGAGGAACGCGCGCAAGTCGCCAGGTCAACCTACGAGCGCAATCGGTCTGGATATTCGCTTTCCGAACTTGGGGCGGCGCTGGCGACCGACCTTAGATTTCGCTCGCACGCGTGGAACATCGCCAATCGTCGTTCGGCCAACAGCAGGCCCACCTGGATGTATTGGTTCACGTATGCCAGCACCGCCTTTGACGGAAAACTCGGATCGTGTCACGCGCTTGATATTCCGTTCGCCTTTGACAATCTCGCACAGAAGGCGGTCGACATCTTGACTGGCACGGCCGACGATCGCCAAGACGTTGCGTCCGTGTACAGCGCCGCGCTGTTACACCTCGCCCACCACCACAGCGCAGACTGGGATCTCTATGAGTCGAGCGAAAGATGGACGCTGCAGATCGACACCCACAGCGCCGTCAAATCAGAATTAGACGCCGAACTTTACGCGTTGTGGAACGCCTAGCGGCGCAGATTCTTATCGTCTTGCGTGACCCTGTACCTGACGGTGTGCACGCCGTCTCCCGAGAGGATCGCGCCGCGGCCAAGCAATCTTCCCGATTGCCAATTCGAGAGTCCTAATTCGGGGCGCAACAGCGCGAACTGCCCGTCGACCCAGCGGGTCATGCCGTCGCCAACGAACGGCGCATTGACGTGACGCCACACGAAGTCGCGTTCGCGCTCATCGTCGCTGACGATAGAGACTACGAACTGCGGGCTGTACTCATTGCACAAATTCACCGCGCTATCTAGGTCGTTTACTATCACGACGCTGCACTCCGGCGCGTTCTCCCACTCCCACTCGGTGCCCAGCCGATCGAGCGCAAGGTCGCGAACTTCGACACCCAGATCGAACGAGAACGATTTGAAAATAGCGTCGGGCACAATGTGTACGATCGGGTTAGTACCGCGTTCCGCTGCGGCCCTGACAATTGCAATCTGAAAATTAGGCAATAACTCGGCGGCGCGCGAGCGCACGATGCACACGACGTTGAGCGTGTTGCAGACCTTGCGATCTAGCGAATGCTCAACCA
>JBKJMC010000189.1:0-3226 GCA_046596615.1 Ilumatobacteraceae bacterium
GATCACAAATACCGTTACCCGGGCTGACGTCACGGCGGCGTGGTCTGGACTTCGACCACTAGTACGCAGCAGCGAGGGCTCAACAATAAAGTCAAAAACACAGGATCTCTCGCGTAGGCACAAAGTCGAGCGTTCGCCGTCGGGGATGATCTCGATTACGGGCGGCAAATTGACCACCTATCGAAGGATGGCCCAAGATAGCGTCGACGCCGCGCTGTCCCAGCTCGGCCGCAGGGCGCGCTGTCGCACCAAGCGGCTAGCGGTGATCGGCTCGCGCGAAGTCTCGACCGAGGGTTCAAGTGCGGCCGAATCACATCTCGCGCATCGCTTCGGGTCAGAGGTGGCCGCGATCAACGAGATCATCGCCGCCAGGCCAGATCTTGCCGACCCGTTGATTAACGGCCTGCCCTATCTGAAGGCCGAGGCGATCTTCGCCGTGCGCAACGAGATGGCGACCACTCTCGACGACGTGTTGAGTAGGCGCACTCGCGCGTTATTGATCAATCGTCGAGCGACGCTAAATCAGGCACGTGGCGTCGCCGAACTAATTGCGCCGGAGCTCGGCTGGTCGGCGCACGAAATTGACGAACAGGTCGCCTTCTTCGTGGATCTATGCGCGCGCGAGGAAGCGGCCGGCGCGGTCACAGAGGCCGAGTTCTTGGCAAGCAACGCCTGATGCGTACAGTATTACTCGGTGGGCAAAGTAACTGAACCAATTGAGTTTGGAGTTGACGCGGCGTTAGTTAGCGAAAAATTTACGGCGGCGACAAACCCAATCAGCGAAGCAGCGCTCGCCGAGTTCTCCAAAATCTGCTCAACTTCGGTCGATCCGGCCGACGTATCCCAACACGGCCGCGACTGGTGGCCGCTGTCGATGCATTGGTCTCTGGCGGGCAAAGCACCCAAGCGTCCGGCGGCCGTGTGCAGGCCGCGCACGACGCAGGATGTGATCGCGATCGTAAATATTTGCAGGGCCCAAGACATCGCGCTCACCGTTTCCGCGGGCCGCAGTGGTGTCTGCGGTTCGGCTGTGCCGATTTACGGCGGCATGGTGCTCGACACCACAGAGATGAGCGCGGTAGTTGGCGTTGACCTCGAGTCTGGCGTAGTCGAGGTTTTGCCGGGCATGTTCGGCCCAGAGTTGGAAAATCTGTTGCAATCAAAGTACAACCTCACCGTCGGGCACTACCCGCAGTCGTTTGATATCTCGACTGTCGGCGGCTGGGTGGCGTGTCGCGGCGCCGGACAATTCTCGACCCGCTACGGCAAGATCGAAGACATGGTTGTGGCGCTCGAGGTTGTGCTCGCTGACGGCACCGTGATCGTCACGGGCGGTGTTCCGGCCGCAGCGACTGGCCCAGACCTGACCGCGTTGTTCATCGGCAGCGAGGGCACGCTCGGCGTCATCACCCGCGTTTGGCTTCGCGCCCACCCGCTTCCGACCGTTGAAATGCGCAGAGCGTATATGTTCGCCACTTTCGAAGAAGGCATCGCAGCTTGCAGGGACAGCGTTCGCCACGGCGCCACACCCGCAGTATTGCGTCTCTACGACGCCACGGAAAGTAAACGTTCTCACGGCACAAACGGCACCCAGTGCACGCTGTTAGTGCTCGACCGCGGCGAACAACATCTTGTCGAGGCGACGATTCGAGTCGTCGAACAATTCGCGGCGCGGCACGACGCCAAGCCTGGAGATGTCGACCTTGTAGAGAAGTGGATGCTTCACCGCAACGACACGAGCTCATTGCAGGCACTAATTCGCAAAGGCTTCATCGTCGACACGATGGAGGTCGCGGCGCCGTGGTCAAAGTTAACGGCCATCGTCGCCGCGGTTACGGGCACGATAATGGCAATTGACGGCGCACGATCGGCATCTGTCCATCTCTCGCATAGCTATTTGGACGGGGCCTGCCTGTACTTCACCTTTGCATCGGAGGTGCCGCCCGAAATCGGTGTCGACTCGCAATACGTCAAACTTTGGGATGCCGCGCAACGCGCAGCCTTGTCGAGCGGCTCGAATGTTTCACATCACCACGGCATCGGAATCAATCGCGCGAGGTTTATGGCCGAATCTCTCGGCGCCGCATTTAGCGTTCTCGCCGCGATGAAGCACGCCTTAGACCCAGGCGACATCATGAACCCAGGAAAGCTCGGTCTGCCGACGAAGCGCGGCAAGGTCGTGTGGCCATGAGCGTCCTTGTTATCGACGTTGGCACTAGCTCTTTGCGTGCCGCTGTTGTTCGCCAAGACGGCACGATTACCAACCTCAGTTATGAACCATTCGCCCCGTTGACCCCGTTCGCCGGTCTCGTCGAATTCGACGCGATGGCGATGCGCGAAGCCGTACTTCGTGTCGCCAACAATTCTCTATCCTCTGGCGAACCAGTCAACGCAGTGGGCATAACTAATCAACGCGCTTCGACAATAGTTTGGGACTCAACGACTGGATTACCAATCGGCCCCGCGCTCGGATGGCAAGATCTTCGCACCGTGATGGAATGCATCACGGTGCGAGCCGAGCACAACTTCGTACTGGCGCCAAATCAGTCCGCCACAAAGGCCGCCTGGATGCTCAAGAACTACCCCGTCGAAAATAGAAGAAATATTCGCATCGGCACCGTCGATACTTGGGTTGCATATGTACTTTCGAAGGGCGAACTGCACGTAACCGACACGAGCAACGCGGCCGTCACCGGTTTACTCTCTCCCGAAACGTTGCAGTGGTCGCCACGCGCTCTCGAACTGATGCAAATCGATATCGAGATGATGCCTCGCGTAGTCACGACCAGCGGCATAGTCGGCGGCGCCACCGCGCTGCCCGGCGCTCCGCCAATCGCTAGCCTCGTCGGCGACCAGCAAGCGTCGCTGGTCGGTCAAGGTTGCATCACTCCGGGCAGCACCAAGATTACATTCGGTACCGGCGGCATGCTCGATATCTTTTCTGGCGCTCGCCCATCGATCAGCGGCCAACGCGGGGCACACGGAACTTTCCCAATAGTTGCGTACAGCGATGCCAGTGGCGTGCAGTGGGGGGCCGAGGCGATCATGTTGACGGCCGGCGCGAACATCGAATGGCTACGCGACGATATGCATTTGATCGACAGCGCGGAACAAAGCGAACAAGTCGCGTCGCATGTCGAGACGAGTGATGGCGTCGTCTATGTGCCCGCCCTGCTCGGTCTCGGCACGCCGCATTGGGATTACGGCGCGCGCGGTGCGCTGTTTG
>JBKJMC010000039.1:0-4589 GCA_046596615.1 Ilumatobacteraceae bacterium
ATCCATCGCAGCAACTAATCGGCAGACTCCGGCAGAGCGCCGCCGCGCTGTGCTTGACCGCAAGGGATACAGCGCCAAGCATCGCCTCGCCACCAAGGCGCCGACCATGGCTTTCTATCTAATTGCGGCAGCCATCGGCATGTTGATCATGTTTGGTTTGATCATGGTCTTGTCAAGTTCTTCGATTGTCGCCGTCAACCGCGGCGGCTCCGCCTGGAGCATGTTTCGCAAGCAGGCGACGTGGGCAGTGTTCGGCTCGTTCGCGATGTTGGCCACATATCGCATGCCGTATCAATCGTGGCGCAAGATTGTTATGCCGTTTCTAATTTTCTCGCTGGCGTTGATGTTGGTTCCGTTCGTGCCAGGCATCGGCATAACGATCAATGGCGCGCGCGCGTGGGTGGCACTCGGCCCAGTGCGGTTTCAGCCGTCGGAAATCTTGAAACTGGCGGTCCTGTTGTATTGCTGCAATTTGCTCGGCCGAAGGCGAAGCGAAATAGCCGACGTTCGGCGAACATTTCGGCCGGTTGTAATCGTGTGGGCACTCGTTAGCGCGTTGTGCATGTTGCAAAGCGACCTCGGCGCGACGATCGTTTTCTCGGCAATCATCCTTTCGGTGTTGTTTATTGCCGGAGCACCGCTGCGGTTAGTGGCGGCGAGTTCTGGTTTGGCTGTGCTTGGCGGGCTGAGCGTGATAGCTCTCTCGCCCATACGTCGTCACCGCTGGACAGCGTTTTTGGATCTGCAGGGGACCAAGGGTCACTATGGCTATCAGGTTTGGCAATCGATCCTAAGTATCTCAAACGGCGGCGTCCTTGGCGTCGGTGCGGGCGAAGGCACTGGCAAGTGGGGCTATGTTCCGCTAGCGCACAGCGATTTTATTTTTGCGATCATTGGCGAAGAGTTTGGTCTAATCGGCGCGACCGCAGTGATCGGGCTCTTCATGGTCCTTGCATACTGCGGCACCCAGGCCGCGCTCGGCGCGCGCGACCCGTTCGGTGCGGTTCTGGCGGGTGGTATTACGACTTGGTTTTGCGTGCAGGCGTGCATCAACATTGGCGGCGTCACTGGAGCCATGCCCGTTACGGGTCTGACACTTCCGCTCATCTCATACGGCGGAAGTTCGCTGTTTATGTCGATGGCGGCGGCGGGATTGTTGCTCAATGTTGCCCGTAACATGAAGTGATCCCGACAGCAACGATCACCTTTGCCGTGATTGCCGGAGGTGGTACCAGCGGCCATGTCGTACCGGCGCTAGCGATCGCCGAGTTACTTGGCGAGGCTGGGCATTCTCGCGATTCAATTCACCTGATCGGATCGGATCGTGGTGCCGAGGTGCAATTGTTTGCTGACTCTGGGCACGATTACACGCTGTTTCGCGTCAGCGGCTTGCAGCGCAGCCTCAAGCCGCGTCAAGTTGCGCGCTCGGCGGCCATGGTGCCCCGGATCATCTTGGCGACTCGCTCGGCGAAAAAGCTGCTGCGCCAGCTGCGACCGCGCGTGGTCGTTTCGGTTGGCGGTTACGCGAGCATCCCTGCGGTGCGTGCCGCGCGTGCTCTGAATGTCCCGATTGTCACGTGCTCATACGACAGGCGACCGGGTCTCGCCACAATTGTGCAGTCGCTGTCGGCCAAGGTCAGCGCCGTCGCTTATCTTCCGAGTGGTTTGCGGCGGGCGAAGTTGACGGGTGCACCCGTTCGTGCTTCGCTGCGTCACCTTGACCGCATGGCGCGCCGCGAGGCGGCGCTCCGCAATCTACAAATACCACACGACAGGCAAGTCGTCGTCGTGATGGGAGGTTCGCTTGGGTCCGCTGTGCTTAACACTGCGCTCGAAGGCGTACTAAAGATGTGGTCGTTGCGGGACGACCTGGCCGTACTGCATATCACCGGCGCTCGCTATCTCGACGAATGGGTGCCAACCCTGCCACAAGGTTCGGCGCTGTGGTACCGCAGAGTCGCGTACTGCGAGAACATGGCAGACGTCTACGCTGCGGCCGACCTAGTCGTGGCGCGCTCGGGTGCAAGCACGGTCGCCGAAATCGCCACTGTCGGGATCGCGGCAATTCTTGTGCCGTGGAAGGATTCCGCCGAAAATCACCAACTCACCAACGCGCAGTGGCTGGCTTCGCAAGGTGGCGCCGTGATGTTGATCGAAACCGATCTGAGCAGCGAGTCGCTGCACGAAGCCGTGGATTCTCTACTGCAACACCCAGAGACTTTGCTTGCCGTAAGCGCTCGGGCCCGAAAATTGGGCGAGGTGCATCGCAATTGTTCAATCGCTGCAGTGATCGAGGAAGCCGCGCAGAGATGAGCCGCATTCATATCGTTGGTGTCGGCGGTCCAGGCATGAGCGCTATTGCGACGGTGCTGGCCCAGATGGGCAACATTGTTTCGGGCAGCGACCTGCGCGAGACCGAGATGACGGCTCGGTTGCGGGGCGTCGGCGTGCGCATCAATATAGGTCATGACACCGGCGCCGTGCGCGGCTGCGATGTGGTGGCAGCGTCAAGCGCAGTACCCGATGACAACATCGAACTTGTCGCTGCGCGCGACAACCACATCGTCGTGCAGACTCGCGCCGAGATGCTGGCCGATATTTGCGCGCAAAAGTACTCTGTCGCGGTTGCCGGCACTCACGGCAAAACGACCACCGCATCGATGTTGTTGATGATGATGCGAGACGCCGGGATGCGCCCGAGTTTCATTATCGGTGGCGATGTGGCCGAAGTCGGTTGCGGGGCCAGATGGGACGATGGCGAAAATCTAGTTGTCGAGGCCGACGAGAGCGATGGCACGCACACGTTGCTGCCACTTTGCGCCACAATCTTGACGAACATTGATGTTGATCACCTCGATCACTTTGTCGACTTCGCTGCGATCGTCGAGAGTTTCGATCAACTTTTGGGCAAGGTTGCGGGACCGAAAGTGCTGTGCGGTGACGATGCCGAGTGCGCGGCACTAGCTATCAAGTACGGCGCTCGCACCTATGGGATCGACTCGGCTAGCGATGTGATCGCGGCCGACATTTCATACGCCAATGGCGGTGCCGAGTTTGATGTACTGGTGCGCGAGGTTTACACAGATTCATACACGATGATGGGGAGAGTGTCCGTACATCAAAGGGGCAGGCACAACGTTTTAAACGCGCTGGCCGCGGCCACGATGGCAATGCAGCTTGGTGTCGACTTTGCGAGCATCGCTACGACGCTGGCTAAATTTGGAGGCGTTCGTCGCAGGTTTGACCACAGGGGTCAACAAGATGGCGTGACATTTGTCGATGACTACGCGCACCTACCGACCGAAATCGCGGCGGTTTTGAGTGGTGCTCGCGACGGCTCTGACACTTGGTCGCGAATCGTGGCCGTATTTCAGCCCAATCGCTTTAACCGCATGGCTATGATGTCGGAGGCGTACGCCGACGCGTTTGTGCTCGCCGACGTCGTGGTCATCACCGACATCTACTCTTCGGGTACCACAAAGATAGAGGGCGTTACTGGCAAACTTGTTGTCGATGCCATCTCGAAAGCACATCAAAATGCAGACGTTCAATGGCTCCCAAATCGTGAGCAACTCGTCGATGCGCTGGCGACACAGCTACGCGTTGGCGATCTGTGTTTGTCTATGGGGTGCGGCGACATCCTCACTTTGCCCGACGAAGTCATGGCGAGGCGCGCCGACGCGCGCCGCTCATGAATAGGCGAGTGCCGGGCAGCGCCGACGAGCTGCGCCATGTAGCCGATGTGCTCGGCGATCTAGCGGTAATTGACGCACCGCTCGCGTCGTTCACGACTTATCGAGTGGGCGGATCTGCATCGTTGTACGCCCATGTTGAAAGCATTAATGACTTGCACCTGATTAGTGCGGCTTTGCGCGACACCCATCTGCCCCTCTTGGTGATTGGCAGAGGTTCGAACCTGCTCGTCGCTGACGAAGGATTCAAGGGCCTTGTTCTCACACTCGGGGCGTTCGCTGAGACCATTGCACTGCCTGACGTGGATCAAGATCCAGTTGCGATCTTCGGTGGAAGTGTTTCGTTGCCGGTCGCGGCGCGCCAAAGCGTGCACCGTGGGCTCAGTGGATTTGAGTGGGCGGTCGGCGTGCCCGGATCCATCGGCGGGGCCGTGCGCATGAACGCTGGCGGCCACGGTTCGGAAATGGCGACATCGGTGCAAAGGGTGCGCGTTTACCACCTCCGCAAAGGGGTAGAGGCAAATGTGCAGGCCGTCGATTTAGGATTGCGTTTTCGCGGGTCTGCCCTCACAGATCACCACATCGTTTTGAGCACGACCTTGCGGCTGATGTGGGGGGACATCGAGGCGGGCGAGAAACACATCGCTGAAATCGTGCACTGGCGTCGGGAGAACCAACCAGGTGGCCAAAACGCTGGCTCGGTTTTTGTCAATCCGCAGTCCGGTGGGGTGTCTGCCGGTGCCCTGATCGATCAACTTGGCCTGCGCGGCACGCGAATTGGTACCGCCAGTGTGTCAGAGAAGCACGCCAATTTCATTCAGGCAGATGTCGGTGGTTCGGCCATTGATGTCGTCACTCTGATGGCAGAAATTCGCCGCAGGGTGCGCAACGAATTTG
>JBKJMC010000107.1:0-4120 GCA_046596615.1 Ilumatobacteraceae bacterium
GGTGAACGCGAGCCATGTGCCGTCGGGCGACCAGGATGGATTTCCGTCGCGCTTCTCGCCTGCGGTAAGAGGACGTGGTGGTGTCGATCCGTCGACGCTCGCGAGCCACACCTGCGAGCGATACTTGTTGGCCTTGTAATCGACGCGCGTGACGATGTATGCGACTTGTTGTCCGTCGGGTGACACCGATGGAGACCCCGCCCCAATTTGAAGGGAGATAATCTTTTCGGCGAGTTCTAGATGTGGGCTTTTCGTGTCATTCGGCATTCGGCGATCGTAGCCTCGCTAGCGACTGGGGAGAAGGTCAAAGTACACAAGCACCAAATTTGTATTATCGGTAATGGTGAGTCCCAAATCACTCCAATATTTAAAGTGCCCAGAACGAAATTCATCCGCATTCATGTCGCCCTCGGCTTCGGCGAGAGGGAACTCGTCGGTAACATCGGCGAATCTGCATAAATCGACTCGGGTGACAACGATCGTGGCCACTTGGTTTAGGTCGTTATCGATTACCGCCAGTTTTTCGCCGACTTGCTCAATTGGTTCGGCTTCGGTGAGGTATTCATCCATCGTGCTGGCCGTGGCGCGTTTGTTGCCGTTAATGACTAGATCGATGAAGCGGCTTCGGCTTGCGCCCGGAATGCCAAACTCCATACATCGCAGCCCGTTAATGACGGGAAATGCCATGAATTGACTATACCTAGTCGTTTTGCAGGATGTCCAAGCCTAAGTTATGCAGTTCCTAGTGCTCATGAATTTGATTTCCTTTCCATTTCAATTTCCACCATATTGTCTCGCTCCCGAATTGTGCTCGTTCCCGTTCGTCGGAAGCCACTCTTCTCATAGGCGCGTTCGGCCCTGCCGTTGCCCTCGGTAAAATCGAGGCGAATTGACTCACATTTTCTCATCAGAGACCACGCGATGACCTCATCAATCAAGAGACCGGCGACGCCGCTCCCTCTCGCTTCAGGATCAACCCACATCGATGTCAGCCGGGCGACGTGAGCAGAATTGTCGTCGATCATTCCGGTGACCAGGCCGACGGCGATCCCATCACCTCGCTCACACACGAAAGATGCGGCGTCAACTCTGGCAAGTCGTCCCTGCCAGTCGGATTCGACAAATAGAGACTCTCGTTCGTAACTTGATCCAAAGGCGTCGGGTTCATCAAGCAATGCCCGAAGTCGGATTTCCTTGAGCGCGCGTTCGTCTCCTGAACCGAGTCTGCGGATCTGGACCATGACTTGGAGAAATTTAATTGGTCAGGCAGCGAGAATTTGTGCTGCGGCGCGAACCGAAAAATAGGCGGTAAGAACCGTTGCCGCTGCGACCAGGATGTGACCAACGAGCTGTACCCGGGCCGACCTACTGAATGTATTGAGTCCATCAGGGGCTATCGATCGGATCCCAATATGTAAAATATTTCCGATCACAAGCGGAGGTACGAGGCTAAGTGCAAGTACTGGGTAGAACCAGCGCCGCATGCCATTTTTATTCTGAGCAACTCTGTCAAATCGGGCGGCGAGGGAGGTGAAAGTCGTGCCAAACAAGAAGCCGGTCCCAACCACGAGAATTACCGCGAGCCATCGCGGGGTCAGGATGTCGAAGTCGACATTGTCCGGGGAAAACGCGTCGCCCACCCCCAATGTTCCAATGACCAAGACGGCAAAAAGCGGGCCTGCCTGTCCGACCTTGGCAGGCAACCATGGCCGAATGACCAAAAAAGCAAATGCGCTGACTATTCCGCCACCGAGTCCGACGAAAATCAAGAATGCAATCGTTCCGCCGGATGTGATCTGACCAACAGTTTCGTCGGCCGATGTCAAGAGGCCTTGGGCTTCGCTCGAAGTGGCGGCGAGAATACGCATCACCAGGCGACCGACAAGTCCGAGAACCAGCACCCCTGAGACAGCGCCAGCGGTTATTGCGGCGCCGACGGTCATGCTGGCTGCATGAATCCGCACACGCCACTCGGAATCGTCGTCAACCGGAACCGGAGACCTCAGTAGCAATCTTCTCGATGACCAAGACAAGAACAGGGCGAAGGCAAAACCAATCAGCCCCAAGATAACGACAATGATGTTGGAGACACGCATCAGATTTCTACCTCGGCGGATACGAGTCGAAGTTGGCTTAGCTCGTTGGTGCGGAGTTGTCCCATGTTCAAACGACGGTACAACATCAGAACTCAAATTGGAAGCGAGAATTCAAGATCCGGATTTAGTGCTACCTTCGGAAAGCATGGAGTTGTCTCATGAAATTCTTGGACAGGGACCTGTCGCGATCGTTATCCATGGCCTCACCGAATCGCGCGAAAGTTTCGGCCCAATTCTCGAGGCGCTAGCCGAGTACTACACGGTTCTCGCCGTCGACCTGCGGGGGCACGGACTTTCGATGTCGGAAGATCCGTACGATCCGATAACTCTTGCCACCGATGTCCACGACACCTTGGTTTCCACCGGCATTGCTGACCTGAGCGTCGCGCCATTGGTCATAGGGCATTCGCTGGGTGGATTGGTGGCGAGTGCGTACGGTGCCATGTTCGCGAGTCGGGCGATCATCAACATTGATCAGCCTCTAAGGCTTGCCGCTTTCAAAGATGGGCTCGGACAGCTGGAGCCACTGTTGCGCGGTGATACGGCATCTTTTGAAATGGCGATGGAGATGGTATTCGGTTCGTTGTTTGGCCCGTTGGCGCCGAATGAAATTGCTCGTCTTAATGCGCTACGCCGGGTGGATCAGAAAGTAGTACTCGGCATATGGGCCGCCGTGCTCGACTCCAATCTGGAAGAGCTTGATGCGATGGTTGATGAATTGGTAGCCGGGATCAATGTGCCGTACCTGTCGTTGCACGACACCGACACCGGCGGAGAATATGCGAATTGGTTGCGGGCGCGCGTCCCAACCGCGATTGTGGAGTTATGGCCCGACCACGGACACTATCTTCATTTAGTTGATTCTGCGAGATTCCTTGAGCGAGTTCGTTCGTTCGATCCGGTGTTTTGATTTCGTGATCGCGATCGGAGTTATTTTTCTAGTCGTTGGCTTTGCGTTGATCGTTCCTTCCGGTTCGGTCCCCGGTTCGTATGCAATTCGGAACGTGAAACTTGGGAATTCGCATATCATCAAGACGCCTGGATTCGGCGAGAGGCCAGCCCGTCGCCGTCGGTTGTTGACCGTAGTTATCGGGTTCGCTTTTTTTGGACTCGGCCTAATGTTTATTGCTTTTGGGTCGTAGTTCGGGCGTTCGCCCAATTCAGTCTCAAAAGATTTTTCCTGTGGCGCGAAGTATTAAAAACGTGGATCTAATCATTGCCAGCGCGACGACGACGTGGCCCAATGATCTAACGCGTGAGTTTTGTGTGAAGGCTTCGTATCTTTGCCGCGGGATTGTTCGCACCGCTGTGTGCACGATGGCGGCGAAGGCGACAGGAGGAATCAGGCCGACCACGAACGATGGATACAGCAGAAAGCGCCTTTTGTTTGGAGATTTTGCGAATTGATCAAGTCGAGCGGCAAGGGCGGTGAATGTAAGGGCGAAGAGCAATCCGGTCCCAACTACCAACGCGACGGCAAGCCACTTCGGAGTCAAAATTTGAAAGTCGTGATTATGCGGCGATAGCGCACCGCTACCAACACCAAAGAACCCGATCAATAACACCGCTGACACAAGGCCGGCGCTCCATGCTTTCGCCGGCAACCAAGAACGAACGACCAGGTATACCAACGCGGTAATTACTCCGCCCAGCAATCCAACAAAAACTACGATTGCGATTGTTCCGCCAGACGTGATCTCGCCCACTGTTTCGCCCGCGTCAGTTTCCAATCCCTGGGCGTCTGGCGAAGATGCGCCAAGAATGCGCATCACGAGCCGACCTCCGAGCCCGAGTACCAGCATTCCCGCAATTACTCCCGCCGTAAATACTGCTGCTACGGATCGAATTGCGACGCCAAACCGCGCTCTCAAATTACTATTTGCTTCTTCATCGGATGGCGCTAGCACCGGCAAATGCCGCCATTTCCACGACATGTAGATGGCGACCGAAAAACCAATTACTCCTATGCCCGAGACGAGCAGATTCGCCAATCGCACTATTCGCTACAAACCAAGGCTATTTCC
>JBKJMC010000224.1:0-6391 GCA_046596615.1 Ilumatobacteraceae bacterium
GAGGTTCTGGCCCGATTCGCGAAGCCTTAAAGATCTGGCAAAAGCGGCCCCTTGATCAGCAAGATTCGGCGACGCGTGATCAATTGATGAAGTTGTGGATTCG
Organism: Ilumatobacteraceae bacterium; assembly: GCA_046596615.1. Classification (GTDB taxonomy): domain Bacteria; phylum Actinomycetota; class Acidimicrobiia; order Acidimicrobiales; family Ilumatobacteraceae; genus UBA3006. The sequence goes on from JBKJMC010000224.1 coordinate 104, forward strand.
CGCCGAGGTGTTACGCCTAACCAATATCCGCGCGGGTCAGATGCGCAAGGTCGGCGTACCTGGGCCAGAGGGCTCGATTGGCAAAATGGCCAGCGCCGATCTGAATAAAGAGACCTTTGAATTCTGCGTCGACCTGCTCGGCGCCGAAGGCATGCTCTACGGCAGTTACGCACTCGTGCGACCAGAGACAGCAATGAGCTTCGATTCTGTTCCTAAGGCCTTCCTGCGCGCGCGAGCGAACAGCATCGAGGGCGGCACAAGTGAGGTGATGCGCAACATCATTGGCGAGCGCGTGCTCGGCCTCCCTGGCGATGTTCGAGTCGACCGTGCAATACCTTGGAGCAAGGTTCCGCGCAGCTAGTTGGCGAGACCAGCCAGCACCGAGCTGGCGTTAAATTTTCGGTCGCCAATCTGAAGCCCCGACATTGTGCCACCCAGCGATATCGTCGTCGCAAATTCGATTGCGCTCTGAAGTTCTCGAATGTTGCGCGGTGGCGGGAAATACTCGTCCTCGGCAGTGAGTGTGAATTCTTCTATGCCGTTTCGCGGCGCGAGTTTGGCGAGTACGGCAGACACGAGCTCTTCCGGCGCCGATGCGCCGGCGGTCAAACCGACGACACCGTATAGATCATTCGGCAAATCGTTCTCGTCGTTAATGCGCAGAACCCGCTGGCATCCGCTTTCGCGCGCAAGCTTCTCAAGTGCACGAGTGTTTGAAGAATTGTTGGATCCGATCACGATGATTGCGTCGCACTTTGGTGCAATCTCAAGCAATGCGCTCTGACGATTAGTTGTCGCGAAGCAAAGGTCACTCTTGCCCGGCGCCCACATGGTCGGGTATTTGACGAGTACGGCGTCAGCGAGACCAGACCAGTCGCGATGCGACAGCGTTGTTTGCGCCAACAACGCGACTGGCTTATCGAACGCGGGGAGCGCGTCGACTTCGTCCATCGACTCCACGCGAGTAATTGATTCAGGGGCGACCGCCATTGTGCCGACTGCCTCTTCGTGCCCCTCGTGACCTATATAGACGATGTGGAAGCCTTTGCCAGCGCGCACCTTGACCTCGTGGTGCACCTTGGTTACTAGCGGGCATACCGAATCGACAACGTAGTGACTGAGGTCTCGGGCCGCGGTAACAACCTGCGGTGCTGAGCCGTGCGCGGAAAGCATGATCGGCTTGCCCGGCGGCACCTGTGAAATATCGTCGACAAACACGACACCCAGATCTTTGAAGCGATCGACCACGATTCTGTTGTGAACTATTTCGTGATAGCAGTAAACGGGCTCATCGAATGTTCGAACCATCCATGCCAGCGCCTTAATCGCCATCTCCACGCCGGCGCAAAAACCACGGGGGGCGGCAAGCACGACTTTGTCGACATTCATTTGCTCCTCAGTTTAGTGCTCGTGTTCGGCGGTAGAATATCTGCGTGACAACGCCACTTCCCACAGTTGTCATCGTCGGCCGGCCCAACGTCGGCAAAAGCACCCTGTTCAACCGATTTATGGGTCATCAGGTCGCGATCGTCGAAGACCAACCTGGCATAACCCGCGACCGATTCGTGCGCGAAGCCGAGTGGCTGGGTCGCCATTTCTTGGTCATGGATACGGGCGGGTGGATCCCCAAGGGCAGCGAACTCGACAGCAAAGTCAGCCGTCAGGTCGAGGCTGCCGTGGCCGAGGCCGATCTAGTTCTGTTCATTGTCGACGCGTCGGTTGGCATAACGGAAGACGACGATTTAATGGCTTCGTGGCTGCGTAAGAGCGGTCGCAACGTAATGACCGTCTCGAACAAGGTCGACTCTGACAAGCGCGACACAGATCGATGGGAGTTTCTCGCCCTCGGCTTAGGAGAGCCGTATCCGGTGTCTGCCCTGCACGGTCGAAAGTCGGGCGATTTGCTCGACGAAATTCTCAAGCGCATCCCCGGTCTCGACGGACAAGAGGCGAGGGTAGAGCATGTTCGCGGCGAGGTGCCGAAGGTTCCGCGCATCTCAATCGTCGGCAGGCCGAACGTCGGTAAGAGCACGTTGTTCAATCGCTTGGTCGGTTCAGACCGTTCGATTACGCACGACATGCCCGGTACCACGCGCGACGCTATCGACACGATGGTTGACACCGACGATGGTCCCGTTGTCTTCGTCGATACTGCGGGCATGCGCCGCAAGAGCAAGGTCGACGAGTCGGCAGAGTACTACTCCTTCGTTCGCGCTTTGCGAGCAGTCGACGAATCGGACATCGCGCTCCTCGTGATCGACGCCAGCGAGGGTGTAACCAGCCAAGATCAGCGCCTGGCGGAGCGCATCGACGCGGCGGGCTGCCCGGTTGTTGTTGTGTTAAATAAGTGGGAACTACTGGACGCCGACGGCCGAGAAACTGTCGAGAATGACATGTCGCGCAAGTTGTATTTCATCGGCGATGCGCCGGTGCTCAAGGTTTCAGCGCTAACCGGCAAGGGCGTACAAAAACTGCGACCTGTGTTGCACGAAACGATCACGCAGTACCACAAGCGCGTGCCGACAACCGACGTCAATCGCGTTATTGCCGAGGCCCAGCAAAAACAGCCAGCGGGCTCTGGCGGACGGGTGTTGTATGCACTCCAGGGTGCAGTCGATCCGCCGACGTTTACTTTCTTCGTCAACCGCGAGTTACCTCAACCGTATTTGCGTTACCTAGAGCGTTGCCTGCGCGAGCGCTTTGAATTCGGCTCGACCCCAATTAAGATTCGCGTCCGTAAGCGCGCCGACTAAATATTCGAATTCATGCCGTGGTGTGAATATTGCGCCAAATACATGGCGCCGAGCGCCCTAAAGGCTGACGGTACATGCCCGCAGTGCGGCAAGTTGGTGGCGGAGACTTCGATCAACGGTCGAGTCACTGCGAGAAACCTAGACCTTAAGAGGCTGGCCCAGTCGGGTGAATCCCAAGAAGATGTGAGCATCCCGTGGCATTTTAAGTTGCTGGTGGGGTTGCTGATCATCTATCTATCGTGGAGGGTGATACAACTTTTTGGTTTGATCGGGTAGTCGTTAGACTTCGACGCAGTAATCGAAGCGGGCTGTAGCGCAGCTTGGTTAGCGCGCTTGTCTGGGGGACAAGAGGTCGGGAGTTCAAATCTCCCCAGCCCGACGAGTATCGAATATTAATCTAGGGAGTGACTTCTCTCTTAGATCGACCGAGAAATATAAAACCAATCGCAAGTCCAATGATGATCAGCCCGAAACCGGCGATCGTGTCAGATACCCAGCCCACGTCATCAGGGCGACAGATCACCCCGAGGACACGATTACCTGAACCGTCAAGCGATACTGATGAACAATTATCTTTGATGAGAATAAGAATTCCGTTAAGAATTAGAAAGATACCAATTGCCAAAGCAAGTATTCTGCGCACGTTAGTCCCCATTCAATAGTTATGGATTATTCCTGGCGTAATGGTATACCAATCAATCGGGCCAGAAGGCGTGGCTCTCCTGGCCATGCCTCGAACAGAACTTCGGGCGGAATTCGTCGTGCTACGTAGCGCAACACGAGTACAACGACGACCACGTCATCGAGCGGCCCGATCACCGGAAGAAATTCGGGAATTAGATCGATTGGAGATATGACCCAGGCGAGTGCAAAAACTGTTAACCACCGTGTGCTGCGGGGCACCGCCGGATGGCGTCGAAGGCGGCGCATTGTCGTGGCGCACGCCGGAAGAAACGCGACGAGGTCGCGAGCCAATCCTGGAGGAAGGCGTCTCGCCAGAAAGATTAGAACTGCCCAGGACGCCGCGAGCAATCCAAGCCCAACGAAGAACCACCTCAGCCACAACATCTTTTAGATTTGATCTCGCGAGTGCCTAGATGCCCGCGCATCTAGGAGTGTCGATCGTTACTTCTTGACCGCGTTCATTGCTTTCTGGGCAGCCGCAGTCGCGGCATTAAAGGTCTTTTGGGCCGCGGCAGTCGACTTGTCGAGCACCTTCTGAGCCTTTGCTACTGAATCATTGAATTTTTTTTGTGATTTCTCATCCACTTTGTGTCTCCTAAGTTTGTAGGTAATGATCGAACACTACCAGAGAAAATAATTCGGTGATTAAGATTCGATCATGACCAAGAGGTTCCGAAAGTGACCGCGAAACCGGCACGAGTACATCATCCGATTTTTGCCCGTATTTACAATCGCTTGAGTACTTCCATGGAAGCGTCTGGAGTTGCAGAACACCGTCAGCGGCTACTCGCGGGACTTGCGGGGCGCGTGGTTGAAGTTGGTGCCGGCAACGGTCTCAATTTTTCGCATTATCCAAACTCGGTGAACGAAGTAGTCGCAGTCGAGCCCGAGTCATATCTCCGAGCGCGCGCAGAATCGGCCGCGCACGGCGCGACAGTGACAATTCTTGTGGTCGAGGGCGACGCCGAACATTTACCGCTCGAGGATCAGTCAGTCGACGCAGCGGTGATGTCTCTGGTGTTGTGTTCCGTGGCCAGTCAGGCGGCCTCGTTGCAGGAAATTCTCCGCGTGCTGCGCAAGGGCGGAGAACTTCGCTTCTATGAGCATGTACTCGCCGACGACTCAAACTTGGCTCGCGTGCAGAAACTTGTCGATCCAATTTGGAAGCGATTTGCCGGAGGGTGCAGGATCACTCGCAATACGCGCTCGGCAATAGAAGCGGCAGGTTTCATCATCGATGAAATACAGGAGTTTCGATTTCAGCCGTGCTTTTCGGCAAAACTCGTGGCGCCACACATTCTCGGGCGTGCACACAAGAACTAATCGGAGCGTCGAAAGAGCCCTACAAGCAATCTTTCGTATAAGTTAATTACGTACGCCGAGTCTCGCCACTATTTCAGCTAGTTGCGATTGCTTCGAACTCGCGTCGACTTGGCATGTCGGGTTTTCGTTCCAGATCGGGGCAAGTTTTTAAATACTGCTCAATGCGGCTGCGCACATTGGGATCTCCGAGCGTCGTCGTCGGAGACTTGAGGAGGTGAACCATGGCCGCCACGGCATTACCAACGACTGAATCATGTTCCGCGCACACGAAGGCGGCCGCCAGCATTCGACTCATTGGATCGTCACTCGGGGGAAGTCGTTCGCCGCGTAGGCCGGCGTCGAGTCGGGCGAGGCCAGCGGCATCAGCGGCAACCTGTGTATCGAACCAGACTCCAAGATGATCGGTGGTCCAGTTGTGGAAATTCTGTACGAAACCCACCGGATCATCGGCGGCTGTACCTGCAACTTCGGCAAGATGTTGGGCGTGCCAGAAAGCGAGTGAAACACCTCGCCCAAGGGTCGGGTTTGTGTGCAACGCCGCGTCGCCGACGGCAACAACGCCACCGATGATCGGTCCGTCGTCGTCGACAAGATTCCTGCGCCGATTTTCGATGCGCGACATTGTCGAAATGTCGCTGATTGGATCTCCTACGGCCATCCACGGCGCGGTCGACGGCACCGCTTTTAGGAACCTGGTGTGGCAGTCGGGATCCCTGAGTCTGGACCGCAGGGGATCATGAGTCGAGAGAGTCGCTGTGATTGAGAACGTACCATTGTCCCCGCCGAAGGCGAGTACCGTCGCGTAGTCAAGGGCGAACGATGCTGGTAAACGGGTGGTTGGAGTCGTGCAACCTGGGCGAACTCGAAAGAAGCGGGTCGTATAGAAAAATCCACACTCCTGTATCTGATCGATGAGAGGTCTGGCTCCGACCAGTGCGAGCCAACTCGGCAACGCCGACCGACGTCCTCCTGCATCGACGACAAGCGGAGCGGTGAGCACGGTACCCGTCGCCAGTTTCACGCCAGTCGCAATGGGAATCGTGCCCGACGCATCAACCTCTAGAGCGACTACTGCATCTCCAGAGATAATCTTGACGCCGAATTCTCGCTCCACTATTCGTCGCAGAGTTGCCTCGGCCACGAGGCGTCGACTCATCAGGAAGTATTCGCCGTCCAACAAACCCGCACCAAGGGCAACTGGTGCTTGGCGGATTCCTCGGGCAATGAATTCGTCGATGACGTCGGGCGACTCTTCGGCGAGTACTCGGCGAGCTTTGCCAAGTAAAAGATGCGACTGGTGTGACTGTGGCGCCCCCGGGCGTGCCCAATTGTTGGCGTCGTCGTCAGGACTTGAACCTGTCGGCGGGCCGTCACGTTCGACAATCGTGACCTCATGACCACGGCGGGCCATGAACAAGGCGGCCGAGAGTCCGGCGAAACTTCCCCCGACAACAATGATGTCCGTCAAATTATTTCCCGCCCCGATTCTCAATTAAGTTGCGTCGGCGACGAAGCGAACGACGATAAT
>JBKJMC010000207.1:0-3173 GCA_046596615.1 Ilumatobacteraceae bacterium
TTACTTGCCGGATTTTTTCTTCACGCCCTTTTTACTAGGTGTGCTCTGCGTCTTGCTCGCTGGCTTCTTTTTGGCTGACGACTTGGATTTGCCAGCAGACGCTTTGGCAGCAGACGCTTTGGCAGTAGACGCTTTGGCAGCGCCACAGACGGTTTCGAGAATCAGGCGCGTTACGACATATGGATCAACGTTGGCATTCGGGCGACGGTCCTCGGCATAGCCCTTCTGATCGCGGGCAACCTGCCAGGGAATGCGCACTGATGCGCCACGGTTAGAGACCCCGTAACTGAACTTGTTGTATGGCGCAGTTTCGTGCTTGCCAGTTAGGCGACTCTCGATGTCGTGGCCGTAGTGATCGACATGCTCCATGACTCGGGTGCCAAGCGCCTTGCAGGCGTCGTCGATGGCCTTGAAGTTTGAGCGCATTGCTGCCGTCGAGAAATTGGTGTGCGCGCCCGCACCGTTCCAGTCTCCCTTTTGCGGTTTGGCATCCAACGAAATCACTACGTCGTAGTCTTCGGCGATTCGGGCGAGCAACCAGCGTGCGATGTGCAGGTGATCGCTGCACGCCAGGGCGTTCGATGGTCCGATCTGAAACTCCCACTGCCCTGGCATTACTTCGGCGTTGGTTCCCGAAATGTCAAGGCCAGCATCGAGACATGCCTGAGTGTGCTCTTCGACAATCGTACGACCCATGACACGGCCCGCGCCGACGCCGCAGTAGTACGGGCCCTGCGGCTCTGGCTCGCCCATTGTTTCCGGGAAGCCGAGCGGGCGACCGTTGAGGCGCATCATCGTGTATTCCTGCTCGATGCCGTAGATCATCTTGTGATCGGAGTATTTTTTTGCCGCCGCCGCACACGCCGCGCGAGTGTTGGTTGGATGTGGCATGCCCGTCGATGCCAGCAATACTTCGCACATCACTAAAATGTTTTTGCCACCACGAATAGGGTCTGGGCACTGAAACACTGGTTGCAAAATACAGTCTGAAGATTCGCCCGTGGCCTGCTCGGTAGATGAACCGTCAAAGCCCCAGATTGGCGGTGTCTTTTCGCCGTTTGGAATAATTTTTGTCTTCGAACGAAGTGTTGGCGTTGGCTTGTGGCCGTCGATCCAAATATATTCAGCCTGATACGGCATCTGATTTCCTTCCAATTAGGAGGCGCACAAAACACGCCTCGGTTGCATGTACATTCTTGTCGCTAACCGTTTCGAAGCCGTTATCCAATTGTGAACGGAGCGTGAAGTTATTCACCTGATGAATTGCCGTATCCTTGACGGGGTGGCCGCAACACCGAGCGAACTACGAGTTGGTCTTGCCCAGATAAACCCGACCGTGGGCAACCTCAATGGCAATGCCAACCTCATTTTGGCTGATTACGACAAAGCCCGCACCCAAGGTTGCGATCTTGTGGCGTTTCCGGAACTGGCCATCGTCGGTTACCCGCCGGAAGATCTCGTACTCAAGCCGGGATTTGTTGCCGACAATCTCGCAGCACTGCAGCGTTGCGCGGCGCACACTAAAGATTGCGTCGCCGTGATTGGTTTCGTCGACTCGGATGCCCAGGGCCGGCTGTTCAACGCCGCCGCAATTTGTTCTCACGGCAAGGTGCAAAGCATTTATCACAAACAGTTGTTGCCCAACTACGGCGTCTTCGATGAGAATCGCTACTTCGCCGCGGGCGACTCGCTTGCCAATCCAGAGTTGTTCGCCGTCAATGGAGTCACGGTTGGCGTGACAGTTTGCGAAGACATCTGGTCGCCGGACGGCCCGGTGCGCGCCCAAGCTCACGCGGGTGCGGCGCTGAACATCAACATCAACGCCTCTCCGTTTCATCGTGGCAAGATCGGCGAGCGAGCACAGATGATCGGCGAGCGGGCACGCGAAAATAAGTGCGCGATCGCGTATGTGAACCAAGTCGGGGGGCAAGACGAGTTGGTGTTCGATGGCGGCTCGATGGTATTCGGAGCCGACGGCACGCTTGTGGCCCGCTCTGCGCAGTTCGTCTCTGATCTGCTGGTCTGCGAGATTGAATTTCCTGCCACAAAGGTTAAGCAGGCGGAAGTTGCCCCGTTGCAAGAAGACCTCGAAGAACTCTATTCGGCGCTCGTTCTCGGCACGCGCGATTACGTGCGCAAGAACGGTTTCACCGATGTCGTGATTGGACTTTCCGGTGGGGTTGATTCGGCTCTAGTCGCCGCGATAGCCGTAAGTGCGCTCGGAGCCGAGCATGTGCACGGCGTATCGATGCCATCGCGGTATTCGAGTGGGGGTTCGCGCACTGACGCCGCGCAGTTGGCCGACAATCTGGCTATCCAGATGCAGACGATCTCGATTGAACCAGCCTTCAAGTCGTACCTCGAAATGTGCGCGCCGAGTTTTGCGGATAGACCCCCGGACCTAACCGAAGAGAACCTGCAGAGTCGTGTTCGCGGCACGACGCTGATGGCGCTGTCGAACAAATTTGGCTGGATGGTATTGACGACGGGTAATAAGAGCGAACTCGCCGTCGGTTACTTCACGCTCTACGGCGACTCGGTAGGTGGTTACGCCGTGATCAAAGACCTGATGAAGACGACCGTGTACGAGTTGTGCCATCACATCAACCGCCGCTCGGGTCGAGAATTGATCCCGACCGCGGTGATCACCAAACCGCCGTCGGCAGAGTTGCGACCCGATCAACGCGACGATCAGAGCCTGCCGAGTTACGACATCTTGGACGCGATCTTGTCGTTATATGTAGAGCAAGATCTAACGGCCGCCGAAATTATCGCGCTCGGTTACGATGACGCGCTGGTGCGGCGAATCGCTCGGCTGGTAGATGTGAACGAGTACAAGCGTCGCCAGGGGCCACCGGGCGTGCGCGTGACGCTGAAGGCATTTGGCAAAGATCGGCGGCTGCCGATCACCAACGCCTATCGCGGCTAGCGCCGGGTTCTGTTCCCGGCAATAGGCGATCGGGGCTTGACCGCATTTGTTCTTTGAAGTACGGTCTCACCAACCGACCAAGGGAGAAAATATGCCGCAGTACCTGATCGAACGCGAAATTCCTGGAGCCGGCGCGCTTCCTGAAGACGAGTTGAAAAAGATCTCCAAGCACTCCAATGGCGTCTTAGCCGGCATGAAGGAAGAGGGGAGCGAGATTGAGTGGGTGCACAGTTACGCGGCTGGC
>JBKJMC010000210.1:0-6014 GCA_046596615.1 Ilumatobacteraceae bacterium
GGTCCTGGTGCAGTCGCAGGCGTCGCACCTCGCGTCCAAGTTCGACCTCAAAGTCCTTGGTCGATCCTACGGTAAATGGTTTCTTTTCCATCTATTAACCCTTTCGGTTGGCATTAACAGTTGTTATTATACCTATTAATGTTGTAAATTGACCGCATAAAATTGTATAGGTGTAAAAGAGGTGATTAACGGGAGATTCTTGTTGTGAAGTACGCTCTGGTATGACTTTGCAGGAGCACGAAGCGTTTCGCGAAGTAGTGCGCGATTTTGCGCAAAAGGAGGTCGCCCCATTCGCCGCCCAATGGGATAAGGATTGCAGATTCCCGATCGAGGCAGTGCGCAAGATGGGCGAGATCGGCCTCTTCGGGATAATCTTTCCCGAGAAATGGGGCGGCGGCGGTGGCGACTTCACCTCGCTGTGCATCGCCATCGAGGAGTTGGGCAGGGTCGACCAATCCATCGGTATCACCCTTTCCGCCGGCGTCGGCCTGGGCATCAACCCCATCTACATTTTCGGGTCGGAGGATCAACGCAAGCACTTCCTTCCCGATCTCGTGAGTGGACGCGCGCTCGGTGCTTTCGCCCTTACCGAGCCAGAAGGTGGCAGCGATGCCGGAGCAACTTCGACGCGGGCGACACATTCGAAGTCGTCGCGCACGTGGCGAATAAATGGCGCCAAATCGTTTATCTCCAACTCGGGAACCGAGATCACATCGGTGATCACGGCGACCGCTCGAACCGAGGATGGGGGCATCTCGGCGTTTCTGATTCCGGCCGGCACACCCGGGCTAATCGTCGAGCCGTCGTATCGAAAGCTCGGGTGGCACGCCAGTGACACGCACGGCCTTTCGTTCGTCGACTGCGAGATCCCCGAGGAGAATCTGCTCGGCGAGCCCGGGCAAGGATTTCATAATTTCCTGACAATGCTTGACGGTGGCAGAATCGCGATATCTGCCCTAGCTCTGGGCCTGGCACAGGCGTGTCTGGACCTTTCGGTCGAATACGCCAAGACCCGCAACGCCTTCGGCGGGCCGATCGGAAGATTTCAGAGCATCTCCTTTGCGCTTGCCGACCTCGCCGTCAGCGTCGAAAATTCTAGGAATATCACGTACAAGGCGGCCCGCCTGAAGGACGAAAACAAACCGTTTAAAGATCTCGCGGCAATGGCCAAGTTGTATACGACAGAGGCGGCGGTGGACGCCACGCGCCTTGCCACGCAGATTTTTGGCGGCTCCGGATTTATCGAAGATCTGCCGATGGCCCGCTTTTATCGCGACGCCAAGATTCTCGAAATCGGCGAAGGCACGAGCGAAATTCAGCGGCTTGTGATCGCCAGGGGACTAGGTCTTCCTGTTGGCTAACCGGCGCCGCGGCACAAGTACCATTATTTCGTGACCGCTGACGGCATTCGCGATTCAAGTATTGAATGGGCGGCGAGGGCCAAGCGCGGCAATCTGGAAAAGGATCGCCTCAAACTCGCCTCGAAGAAACAGTTGTTCGTGCGCGAGCGTTTGGCGTTGCTATTCGATGAAGGAAGTTTCGTAGAGGACGGGCTGTTGGCCAACATGCTGGCCGCCGATCTCCCCGCCGACGGTGTCGTGACCGGGGTCGGCAGAGTTAACTCGCGCCCGGCGTGCGTAGTCGCAAACGACTCGACGGTCAAGGCTGGTTCGTGGGGTGCCAGAACTGTCGAAAAAATAATTCGCCTTACCGAATACGCGCTGCGCCACGAACTGCCGATATTTTGGCTCATCGATTCTGCCGGCGCCCGAATTACAGACCAGGTGCAGATGTTCCCCGGGCGCCGGGGCGCCGGTCGCATCTTTGCCAACCAAGTGAAACTTTCGGGCAAGGTGCCGCAGATTTGCTGCCTCTTTGGACCATCGGCCGCGGGAGGCGCGTACATTCCCTCGTTCTGCGACGTTGTGTTCATGGTCGACGGCAACGCCTCGATGTATCTCGGCTCTCCGCGGATGGCCGAAGAGGTAATTGGCGAAAGGGTGACGCTCGAAGAAATGGGCGGGGCGAGGATGCACACCTCGATCTCGGGATGCGCCGACAACCTCGTGCAAGATGACGCGGACGCAATCGAAAACGCCAAGTTGTATTTTTCGTACATGCCGCTGAACTGGCGCGAGACGCCTCCTCGTTACCAGCCGACGCCCCCGCCAAGTGAACTCACTCGCGACATTCTGCCCGACACCGAGGCTGCCGGATACGACATGCACGAGTTCGTCGACGCGCTCTTCGACGGAGACTCGCTATTCGAGATCAAACCCGATTGGGCGACTGAGTTAATTACGGGATTCGCCCGCCTCGACGGCAACACGATTGGAGTCGTCGCGAGCAATCCGCTGCACAAGGGTGGCGTGTTGTTCATCGACTCGGCCGACAAGGCTTCTAGGTTCGTGTGGCTGTGCGATGCGTTCAATATCCCGCTCGTGTTTCTCGCCGACGTGCCCGGGTTCATGATCGGGACACAGGTCGAACGACAGGGCATCATCAGGCACGGGGCAAAAATGATCACGGCGATCACCGAGGCGACCGTTCCTAAAATTTGCGTCGTGGTGCGCAAGGCATACGGCGCGGGACTGTACGCGATGTGCGGGCCGGCGTTTGACCCGATTGCCACGATTGCCCTGCCGACCGCCAAGATCGCCGTGATGGGGCCGGAAGCGGCAATTAATGCTGTCTATGCAAATCGCATCGCCGAGATTACCGACCCTGTGCAGCGAGCGAAGTTTGTTGACGACAAGCGACGCGAATACGAAGAGGATGTCGAGCTGTCGCACCTGGCCAGCGAACTCGTGATCGACGCTGTAGTGCAATTTGAAGAATTGCGACGCGAGTTGATCAGTCGCTTCGCCAACGCCGACCCGGTGGACAGGGAAACGGTCGCCAAGCGCCATGGGGTGTATCCCGGATAAGGACGATATGAAAACCAATTCTCACTACGATCAGCAGGCTGTCAGCGATGTCAGAATTGTTTCAACCGTGCTCCACGTCGGCAACCAGCACTGGGCTACCGAAAAGGCCGTAATCGAGTCGTTGCTGAGTCGGCTCCCGGGAGTCGTAAGTGTCGAGTCCAACCCGATCGCCCAAACTGCATCGGTAACGTTCGACCCGAGCAAAACTTCTGTCGCCGCCCTGCGTCAGTGGATTGAGGACTGCGGGTATCACTGCGCCGGTCAATCGGTACCCAGCCATGTTTGCTTCCCGATGGAGGAGCCGGGTCAGGACGCGAAACACGACTCGCACTCCGCGCCTACTTCGTCACCACATGACGCGATGGGGCACGGGGGCCACGCGGGGATGTCGATGGATGCGATGGTCACCGACATGCGTCGACGATTCATGGTCGCCGCTCTCTTATCAATTCCGATCCTGCTGTGGTCACCGATCGGACGCGACGTCATTAATTTCGGCGCCGCGGCTCCGTTCGGGTTAAGCGACGAAGTATTTCAACTCATCCTTAGCCTGCCAATTATTTTCTGGTCGGCTTGGATTTTCTTCGACGGAGCGTTCAGGGCGCTACGCGCCCGAACACTGGACATGATGGTTCTCGTCGCCGTGGCTGTCGGAGCGGGGTGGCTGTACTCGGTTGGGGTGACGCTCTCCGGAGGAGGCGAGGTTTTCTTTGAGGCGGCCGCGGTGCTGTCCACCTTCGTTTTGCTTGGCCACTGGTTCGAGATGCGCGCGCGCGGAGGAGCCAACGAAGCGATTCGATCCCTACTCAACCTCGCACCGCCGCAGACGATTGTTCTACGCGGCGACGAACCGACAGAGATTTCTACCTCGGAAGTTTTAGTTGGCGACCTTTTGCTAATTCGACCCGGCGCCAAAATCCCCGTCGACGGAACCGTCGAGGACGGCGACAGCGAGATCGACGAGTCGATGGTGACGGGCGAGAGCCTTCCCGTGCACAAGGCCATAGGCGACCAAGTCATCGGCGCGACCCTTAACACGACCGGAACCCTGCGCGTTCGGGCCACCAAGATTGGCTCCGATACCGCGCTGGCGCAGATTGTTAAGTTGGTGCAAGAGGCGCAAAACTCGAAGGCCCCCGGCCAGCGTCTCGCCGACCGGGCGGCGTTTTGGCTCGTGTTCGTGGCCTTGCTCGGCGGCGCCGCAACTTTTGTTGTTTGGTATTTTGCCGCCGGTCGCACGGCGTCGGAAGCGATGTTGTTTGCCATCACCGTGGTGGTGATTACGTGCCCGGACGCGCTGGGACTGGCGACGCCGACGGCGATCATGGTCGGCAGCGGCCTCGGCGCCCAGCGAGGAGTGTTGTTTAAGAACGCCATCGCCCTAGAAACCGCGGCGCGCATCGACACCGTCGTCATGGACAAGACGGGAACGCTAACCAAGGGCGAGCCCGAAGTTACAGACGTCGTCGCCGACGGCATTGATGAGACGGAGATGCTCGCTCTAGTGGCCGCCGTCGAGCGGGAGTCCGAACATCCGTTGGCGCAGGCGATAGTGGCAAAGTCCGTTAGCAGTGGGGCGCAAGTGCTCAAGGCCGAGAACTTCGACAGCGTGCCCGGGCACGGGGCCATCGCCACCGTAAGCGGCCGTCGCGTCGCCGTGGGAAATAGCAAGTTGATGGAACGCGAGGGAATCAACATCGAGTCATTGGCGCATCGGCGCCATGACCTTTCGGAGACCGGCCGCACGGCCGTGATCGTTGCAATTGACGGACGCGCAGTTGGGCTTGTCGCGATGGCCGACGCCCCCCGCGAATCTGCAGCGTTGGCGGTGGCCGCGCTAAAAGAGCTCGGAATCGAAGTGGTAATGCTCACGGGAGACAACGAGGCGACCGCCAAGCGGATCGCTGGAATCCTCGGCGTGGACACGGTGATCGCCGAGGTTCTGCCCGGCGACAAGTCAGCCAAGATCGCCGAACTCCAGGCCCAGGGTCGCAAGGTTGCGATGGTCGGCGACGGCGTAAACGATGCCCCCGCGCTCGCCCAGGCCGACATCGGGATCGCGATCGGTGCGGGCACGGATGTTGCAATCGATACGGCCGACCTGGTTCTGATGCGGTCAGACCCGCTCGATGTGCCCGTGGCATTAATGATTGGGCGCGGGACGCTGCGCAAGATGCGACAGAACTTGGGTTGGGCCGTCGGCTACAACGTCACCGCCCTGCCGATCGCCGCCGGAGTGTTCGAGCCCGCGTTCGGACTCGTGCTGCGGCCCGAGATCGCCGCGCTATCGATGTCGGGTTCAAGCATCATCGTCGCCGTGAATGCAATGATGCTCAAGCGCCTCAGGTTGCCCAATGGCGATGGACGAAGTCGAGAAACTGCTAGGAACGATCTTTAGTTTCGACCTGGCTAACGAACTCTGCGAATACTACGCGTCGTTGTGTCGAACTTTGCTTCGATTGGTCCCAGGTGCCTGCACAAGTAATCAGATTCAAATATGCGCCATCGTTGCGCGAAAAAATCTCTCCGGCGTCGGCGTCGAAATCGTAAAGGCGGTTACTTTGGACTATGAAGATCAGGGACTTTCCAGCGTCGTCGTCGATGTAGATTCGGTCTCCCCTGCGCAATTGGTTCAAGTTGCCAAAAACACCTCTGCCTCCACTTTTCTTCCAACTGTAGTGACCGGCGATTACTGCGCTTCCGTCATTACCGGGACGTGTCCCGAGCGAATACCAGGCGACATTGGGGTGCAATTTGGGTACATCCATCGCGCCGCCTTTAGTCAACCCGACGTACTCGATCGTGGCCTCAACGTTGATGGACGGAACCCGCAGGCGAAGCGGGAGTCCGCTTGGTGATAGGACCTGCGTCGAAAAGTTGGCCGTCTTGGCCACGGGCCGTGCGTGGTTCAAATCCGCAATTTGTAGATCTGATGCTCGATGGAAACTTAGCGTGGGCAGGGCGGGGACGAAAAAGGCAAAAACCGTGAATCCGACAGCCGTAACCGCCGATAATTTCCATCGAAAAATATTCTTCATGATTTTATAGAATTAAATCATGAAGAATATTTTTCGATGGAAATTATCG
>JBKJMC010000030.1:0-3687 GCA_046596615.1 Ilumatobacteraceae bacterium
AACTTGACGACATCAAGGCATTTCGACAATGGGGCTCGCAGACGCCTGGCCACCCCGAGGTCGGGCACACTGCAGGTGTCGAGGTGACTACCGGTCCGCTCGGCCAAGGTTTCGCAAACGCCGTCGGAATGGCAATCGCCGAGCGCAATTTGCGCGCTCGATTCGGTGCCGAGCTCACAGATCACCATATCTTTGTGATCGCTGGCGACGGATGTTTGATGGAGGGTGTAAGCCACGAGGCCGCCTCGCTCGCCGGCCATCTCGGTCTCGATCGATTGATCTGCGTATTTGACGACAACGGCATCACGATCGATGGTCCGACATCGTTGTCGTGCAGCGACGATGTGGCGATGCGCTTCGCCAGCTACGGATGGAACGTCGTTCGACTCGGTGAGATCGGAAACGACCTCGACGCGCTCGAGAGAGAATTGAATCTCGCTAAACAAAACATCGGCAAGCCGACGCTGCTCGTGCTTAGAACACATATTGGCTTTCCGTCGCCAGACCTCACTGACAGCCACGAGGCGCACGGAAATCCGTTCACCGCCGACTTGACGAGAAACACCAAATTCGTGATGGGAATCCCCGACGAACCGTTCTCGGCGCCGCGGACCACGGTCGACGCCGTGCGAGAGCATGCTAAGACTCGCGGCGCGCGGTTGCAGAGTCAATACGCCTTAACCCTAGACACTCATCGGCCGGGCAATGCTCTGCTCGAGGCAGAGTTCGAGGCGGCTTGGAGCCCTCCAGCCTCAAGCGATTTCGTTTCGATGCTGCCAATCTTTGAGGCGGGATCGACCCTGGCCACGCGCCAATCCATCCAGAAGGTTCTAGATGCCTCCAGCGCATTATTGCCAGGCCTGTTAACAGGCAGCGCCGACCTAACCGGCAATACTGGGGTCAAGGTCGCGTCGCACCAGGCGCACAGCGCGGCAACTCCCCAGGGCCGGCAAATATATTTCGGCATTCGTGAGCACGCGATGGGTGCGGCAATGGTTGGAATGGCGTTGCACGGCGGCGTCCTACCGGTCGGCGGAACATTCTTCGTATTCGCCGATTACATGCGACCTGCACTGCGCCTGGCCGCGATATCAAAGGCGAAAGTGGTGTTCGTATTTTCACACGATTCGGTGGGGGTCGGCGAAGACGGACCAACCCACCAGCCGGTCGAGCAACTGGCGTCGCTGCGTGCGATACCCGGATTGCAAGTGATTCGCCCCGCGGATTCGAACGAGACTAAGGCCGCGTGGTGCGTCGCCGTAGATCACGATGGCCCGACCGCACTAATCCTAAGTCGTCAAAGCCTGCCGCTTATTACAGACGGCAGCGCAGTTGCAAAAGGCGCCTCGATCGTGCGCGACACCGCCGAGCCACACGCCACGCTAATAGGCACGGGCAGCGAGGTTTCGCTCTGTCTGCTGGCCGCCGATGAACTTGCAAAGCTTGGCGTCAACGTGCGCCTCGTGTCGATGCCGTCATGGGATCGTTTCGACTCCCAGAGCAAGAGCTTCCGCGACAGCGTCATTTCTCGAGCAGTGCCGACAATCTCTGTCGAGGCAGCCACGACTTTCGGCTGGGCTAAATACGCCGATGCGAGCGTCGGCATCGACCGCTTCGGAGCTAGCGCCCCTGGCGCAGTAGCCCTCGATCGGCTCGGCATCAACCTGACCAACGTCGTCGCCACGGTGCGCGCGGCGATCGCAGAATTTTGATGGCTAACGAGAACAAGTTATTTCGGCTCTCCGACGAATTCGGTCAGAGCCCATGGCTCGACAATCTCAAGCGCAATTACATTTCCTCCGGCAAATTGCTCGACGTGCGCGATGCGGGTGTGCGCGGTTTGACATCGAACCCAACGATCTTTCAAAAGGCGATTCATGGATCGAGCGACTACGACGAGCAGTTTGCGCTCCTCGCCGGTGACAAGAGCCCGGGCGATATGTATTGGGATCTCGTTCTGCAAGATATCGACGGCGCACTTGAAGTGTTCGCGCCGATATTTGAAGACAGCCGCGGTCGCGACGGCTTCGTCAGCGTCGAGGTCGACCCCGCACTCGCTCACGACGGCGCCGCCACAGAATCGGCCGCGCGACGTCTGCACGAACGGGTCGGTCGTCCGAACGTGATGATCAAAATCCCCGCAACGATTGCAGGCATCGGCGCGATCAAAGCGATGATCAGCGAGGGTCGCAGCGTCAACGTGACGCTAATTTTTAGTCTCGAGCGGTATCAGATGGTAATGGACGCCTACGTCGAGGGCCTCGAAGTGCGCGCCGCCAATACGACCGGCTCCCTATCTGGTGTCGCGAGTGTCGCCAGTTTTTTTATCTCCCGAGTCGACAGCGAGATCGACAGGCTCTTGAATCTAGAGGGCTCGCCCAAGGCGCTAGCACTGCGCGGAACCGCAGCGATCGCCCAGGCGAAGCTCGCCTATCAGAAATTTTTAACAACCTTCTCAGGGCCGCGTTGGGCCGCGCTCGTCAACCGCGGAGCGCAGCTGCAACGACCACTGTGGGCATCGACTTCGACGAAGAATCCAAATTACCCCGACACCATGTATGTTGACTCGCTGATCGGACCCGACTCGGTGAATACCCTGCCCGATGGCACCCTCGCTGCATTCTCAGATCACGGCACATTGGCCCGCACGATCGATCTCAATGTCGAACTGGCAGCGGCTCAGTGGGCGGCGCTAGGCACGGTGGGCGTCGATGTTGCCTCGGTCGCCGAGCAACTCGAACGGGAGGGCGTCAGTTCTTTTCAGAAGAGTTTTGACGACCTAATTGCGACCTTGGCGACGAAGGCTGCCGACACATCTAAATAGAATTAGCTCGCGGCATCCACTCGTTGCAGCAACGAGATCGCCTTTTCAATCGCCCGACGGGCCTGAGTAAGCGAACGCTCCGACTCTGGCCTCCTCGATTCGCCCCTGTGGTGGGCGTCCTTGAGAGCGTTCAGTGCTTTGTCGGCGAGGTCTTCGGAAATGCCCTGCAGTTGCGAGACAATTTCGTCGGTCGATGGCATCTACTAAGTATGTCATAAAACCTCACAATTAGATTTGGTGATGAGGTATTCAAGCATCTTGATCGTCTAGCGTTAGACCTCGTGCCAACACCTAAAGATCTTCACGAATGGATAAGTTTCGAAGACCCCGACAGCGAGCAAACTTGGATCATCGACTCGACCTTCATGCGCTCAAACTGGTCGTGCATTTACGGCAACGGGTGCAAGGGAGTTCTTGACGACAACGCGCAGGAGTTGATGCAGGGCTGCTGCAGCTACGGCGCCCACTTTCTTGACAAGAAAGATCTTGCCTCGGTTACCAAGTTCGTTAAACGCCTGCAGCCGCGGCACTGGCAGAACTACGATAAGGGCCACAAGAACGGCTGGTTAAAGAAGGAACGCGATGGCGCCGACGCGACTCGCGTCGTAGACGGCGCCTGCATATTTCACAATAAACCCGACTACGAGGGCGGATTTGGCTGCGCCTTTCACATCGCGGCGATCGAGGCCGGCGAGCGCCCCATGGATTGGAAGCCGGACGTCTGTTGGCAGGTGCCGCTGCGTCTGGAAGAGTTCACGGAGGACGACGGCCACGTGATTTCGCACCTGCGCGAGTGGAAGCGCCGCGACTGGGGCGAGGGCGGCGCAGATTTTCATTGGTGGTGCACCGACGACCCCAAGGCC
>JBKJMC010000267.1:0-4786 GCA_046596615.1 Ilumatobacteraceae bacterium
GCCTTCGCGGCCGCGTAGTGCGGCGCCGCCGCCGAGTGCCGCTGACCGAGCACAGATGAAATGTTGACGATACTGCCCGAGCGGGCGGGGATCATATGGCGTAGCGCCGCGCGACAACCATAGAAGGTTCCGTAAAGATGCACCTTGATCATCCTGTCCCAATCGTGATTCGAAAGTTGGGTTAGATAGTTGACTGGCTCGAGCCCCGCGATGTCGCTGGCGTAGCGTTTCAATTGATTAGAAATCGTGATGTCCAGACCGGCATCAGATGTGGGCGGCGCGATGCCAGCGTTGTTGATCAAAATGTCCAATTGGCCGTGCCTGGCGACAACTGCGTCGACGGCCGCGTCGAAAGCAGTCGAATCGGCGACGTCGACTTCGAAGGCCATTCCGCCGATTTCGTCGGCAATCGTTCTGGCCCGTTCGCCATTGAGATCTAGGACGGCAACATTCGCGCCATCGTCGGCGAGCCTGCGGGCGAAGGCTTCGCCCATTCCCGAGGCCGCTCCCGTTATCACGGCCACCATCGGAGCCCCGCTATTGGATTTCGGTAACATTGTCATGAGGCGATCGTAGATGATGGCGGCTTGTAACATTCTGGCGTGAATAGCACCGCGTCGACTCGCAACATACTGACTGTTCCAAATCTGATTACGGCGGCGCGCCTGTGCTGCCTGCCCGTATTCCTTTGGCTTTTGTTTGCCCGTGACGAAACGGCGCAGGCGGCATTGTTGCTTGGCGTGTTGGGCATGAGCGACTGGGTTGACGGCTGGGTAGCCCGCAGGTTCTCGCAAAGCAGCGCTTTCGGGGCGGTGTTCGACCCCGCTACCGATCGAATTTTGTTCGTTGTCGGCACGAGCGCTGTATTGATCAGTGGAGCGATCCCGATCTGGTTGGGCGTCGCGATTGTCGCGAGGGAATTGATGTTGAGCGCCGCGTTGATGATCGCCACTGCGTTTGGGATGAAGCGCTTTGCTGTGAGCAATCTCGGGAAGTGGTACACGCTTTTACTGATGACGGCGGTTCCGTTATTGCTGCTGGCATCCAGCGATCACGTCACGGCCCCGATCGCCAAAATTGTGGGATGGGCGCTCGCTGTGCCGGGTTTGACCCTGTGCTACTACACAGCCTTTGCATATCTTCCAAAGATTCGCCAGAATCTCGTGCTTGGTCGCGCCGAGAGAGCCCAATTGCGTTAAGGGTGTAGCGCCGCTGAGGTATCGTTGGGGATCGTGAGCTACGTCTTTTGCAATTTGTGCGGTCATCGCAACCCGCCAACGTCGAGTTTTTGTTCTGCCTGCGGTCAGGTTTTGGATCTGCCCGAGGAGCGAACAATCGCATTGGCCAAAACCGATCCGCTTCAAGATGCGCCGGGTGATTTTGACAATGTCGAAGTGACTATTGGTGGTATCCATGTCGGCCAGGGGATCCTCGTAATTAGGTCTGGCGCGCAAACTGGCGAGCGCTTCGCGTTGGGCACCCTTATCAGCATCGGTCGCAATCCAGAGTGCGAAATCTGTCTTGACGATGTAACCGTTTCGCGTCGGCACGCCGAGGTGAACCATATCGCCGATTCGTATGTAGTTCGCGATATGGGTTCATTGAATGGTACGTACGTTAATCAGCAACGTGTCGACGAACAGGTCCTAAGTCACGGCGATGAATTGCAGATTGGCAAATTTCGAATGGTGTTCTTTGACGGCGCCAGCGTTTCGTCATAATGAATAAGAATCATTTCTCGATAGGCGAGGTTCTTGGATTGTTGCTCGACGAGTTTCCGGATGTCACAATTTCCAAAATCCGCTTTTTGGAAAGCCAGGGACTTATCGAGCCAGAACGGACAGCCTCGGGTTATCGAAAGTTCAGCGACACCGAAATTGAAAGGCTGCGTTTCATTCTTCGCGAGCAACGCGAGAACTATCTGCCTCTGCGCGTCATTCGAACACGTCTGGAAGGCGACACCAGCGACGGCATAGATCGACCTTCTGACGACTCGCCGCCGCGGGGCATTCGAAATGTCTCAAACCTGGCCGCGCATCCGGCTGCGAGCAAAAAGATTCCCGCTGTTTCCGAAAGACTAAAGCCCAAACGCGTCGAAGATACTTCTTCTTTCAGTCGAGCAGAGTTGCTAGATGACCTCGGCGTAAGTCCGAAGATTCTTAAGGAGCTAGACGCGGCAGGATTAGTCAAGGCTCGTAACGTAGGCGAAGTCGAGATGTATTCTGCGATCGATCGCGAGATCGTGCGAGTTGCATCTAAGTTCATGGAATTTGGCATTGATGCTCGCCACCTCAAGGGCTGGAAGCACTCCGCCGAACGCGAGATGGGCTTGTTCGAACAACGCATCAATCCGATGCTGCGACAACGCAACCCAACGGCACGCACACAAGCGAGTAGCGCGTTGAGCGAAATGATAGCGCTGGGAGAACTTCTGCGCGCCGCGTTGATTGCTGCCGAATCGCGCAGGTTCACCGACAGCTAGTAGCGGTATCATTTAGCCATGCTCGAGATGCAGGTCGATGGGGTAAAAATTGAACTCCCGACCGAAACTCCTGTGCTCGTATTGCGTGAGGTTGATGGGGCGCGCCGAACACTGCCGATCTACATTGGCAACTCCGAAGCCTCGGCGATTCAGTTCGCGCTCGAGGGTGTAGTATCCGAGCGACCATTAACTCATGACCTGCTCGTCAATGTAATCAATGACCTTGGCGCGGAACTACTCAAGATCGTGATCACCGAAGCGCGAGAACATACCTATTTTGCAGAATTGCACATCAAATTGTCGACCGGTGTCTGCGTCGTCTCGTGCCGTCCTTCGGATGCAGTAGCGATTTCATTGCGGGTCGGTGCTCCGATCTATGCGTCCGACGAGTTGATGGATTCTGTGGGGGTAGCTGCAGTGCTCGAACCGCCGGACGAAGAGGAGATTCTCGACGATTTCCGCCAATTCATTGACAGCATTAACCCCGAGGACTTCCAGAGTTGAGACGATTTTAGATTTGTAAACTTTTCATTGACTAATGCGCAACGCACGCCCTAGCCTTGAAGAACTATGCAACAAGTATTCAGCGGCACAAAAGCGGCGCAGATTGTTGGCATAACATATCGACAGCTTGATTACTGGGCGCGAACCGATCTTATTCGGCCGTCGATAACTGACGCTTCTGGAAGCGGAACGCGGCGCGCCTACAAGTACCGAGATCTGCTCGAACTTCGCGTCGTAAAGAATTTGTTAGATGCAGGCATCAGGCTCGAGTCGGTTCGTGCGGTGTTCACGTATCTGCGCGATCATGTAGATTCCGAGATCGCGGCCGCTCACATCGTGATCAGCGGGCAGAGCGTCGTGCTGTGCCAGGGCGATCAACTTATCGACGTAATGCGCAACGGTCAGGGCGTGCTCAACGTGCTGCCGCTCGCCGGTGTCAAGCAAGAGGTCGACGCCAGCATCGTAGGTCTCGAACAGCAAGAATTCGCTCGCGCGCCGCGAGTCGTTACCCGCTCTATCGCGCTGTAAGTCAAGGTCCGCACCAAATGCGGCCTAGATAGCGAAACACACTCGTCCCTAATTGTATTAGATTTGAGTTGTGAACATTCCTCCTGAACTCAAGTACACAAAAGATCACGAATGGGTCCGCATCTCTGGCTTGACGGCAAGGATCGGCATCACGGATTATGCCCAGGACGCTCTTGGCGACGTTGTCTTCGTGTCGCTGCCCGAGGTTGGAACAAGAGTTTCCCAAGGTGAATCATTTAGCGAGGTCGAAAGCACCAAGAGTGTTTCTGAAATTTACGCGCCGCTCAGTGGCGAGGTAACCTCGGTCAATTCACTTCTTGTAGACGCTCCGGACACGATAAACCGTGAACCATACGGTGAGGGTTGGTTGTGTGAGATCAATTTTGAATCTCTACCTAAAGGTGAGGTGTTGCTCGACGCCGAGGCGTACCGGGCGCTAGTCGAGGGATAATTTGGAAGCGCAAAGTCGACTATCTCCGCTTGATTCAGCGCATCGCGCGCTAGGGGCAAAGATGGTGCCATTTGGCGGTTGGGAAATGCCGCTGTCGTATCCGAGCGGCACGGTCGCCGAGCACTTAGCGTGTCGGACTGACGCGGTCGTCTTCGATGTTTCGCATCTAGGCACTGTGCGCGTCGAAGGCCAAGACGCCAAGAGCGCGTTACAGGCTGCATTTACGAACGATCTCGACAAGATTTCCGTGGGGCGCACACAGTACACACACTTATTGGGCGACGATGCTTCCGTACTCGACGACCTCATTGTTTGGTGGATTGATACCGACGTCTTTGATGTGATGCCCAACGCCTCCAATACCGACGACGTCGTACAGGCAATTTCGGGGCGGGAAACCACCGATGAGCGGGCGGTGCTGGCGATTCAAGGACCGCGGGCTCGGGAGCTTCTGAGCACCGTGAGCACGCAAGCATCCTTGGTGGCTCACAACTGCGTCGAGCGTGTAGAAATCTTGGGCGCAAATTGCGTCGTCGCCGGCACCGGCTACACGGGTGAAGACGGCGTCGAAATCGCCGTGCCGCTGTCATCGGCAACGATGGTGTTCGAATCCTTGATCAATGCTGGTATTAGTCCCGCAGGGTTGGGGGCGCGCGACACGCTGCGTCTTGAGGCCGGTTTTCCGCTGCACGGTCACGAACTCGGCGCCGGTATTTCGCCAATTGAGGCCGGCTTGAGTTGGGTGGTGGCCTGGAATAAGAACACCTTTCGCGGGCGAGATGCACTAAAACTGCTGGCGGAGAGCGGCCCTCGCAAAGTCT
>JBKJMC010000276.1:0-3310 GCA_046596615.1 Ilumatobacteraceae bacterium
TTCAGGGGGCGCCTATAAACCCCGTTACTTAGAGTTCTCAAAGGGAGACCAACAGCATGCAACTTTTTACAAGGGATTACCTCGGAACCTTCGGCTTCCGTTACCTGCACATTCTCGTGGGCATCACGTGGATCGGCCTGCTTTATTACTTCAATTTGGTACAGGTACCTGGCTTGGCGGGATACGGCGACGAGGGCAAGGCCCGCAACATCACGATTGACAAGATTGCCCGCCGCGCGCTGTGGTGGTTTCGTTGGGCTTCAATTGCCACGCTGGCCACTGGCATCTTGATCACGGGCGCCATCAAGAACTACTACAAGGACTTTCTATCGGATGCCTCGGCGTCGGGCGTCGGCCACGATTCGACGATCACTATCGGCATGATTATCGGCATTCTGATGGCCGCCAACGTCTGGATGATTATTTGGAAGAACCAAAAAGTCGTGTTGGCCAACGCCGCCAATGTGCTCGGCGGCGGCGAGGCCAATACCGATGCCCCGACGGCGGGTCGCAAGGCCCTGCTGGCGTCGCGCATGAATATGATCTTCTCGGTTTCGATGTTGTTCTTCATGGTCGGCTCGGCACACTTCTACACGGGGGCATTTCCTGATGCGACGGCAAGCAACGCGATGACTCTGCTAATTGTCGCGCTGGTGCTTGTGACGCTGCTCGAATTGAACGCGATTGGCATCTTCGGCGGCATCAAGGCCGGCAACAAGATGTTGAGGATGTACGAGAGCCACAAGAATGCGCTGATCACGTCCGGCGTGTTGTGGCTGGTGCTGTGGGTTCTCTCCGAGGTATTACTCGGCAAATAATCGAAGTTTTAGTTGCTAAAGAAGGCCGGACTCACGTAACCGTGAGCTCGGCCTTCATGTTTTGGTGACCAGGCACCGTGCATAGCAATACATACGTGCCGGGTTTCAATGAGATCTGACCTGTGTCGACGTCGCCCTTTTGGTTGACCTTGAGTGTGAATCCAGAGATTGCATTTCCGTCTTGCGCCACGACGAGAGTGTGGCGGATCGTATCCTCGTTGACGTAGGCCACTGAGATTTCTCCGGCCGCGGCCGAGTACTGCGACTTGTCTAGGCGCAAGCCGCTAATTGCGTCCACTACCAGGTCTGCCGTGATCGCGGTGGTCGGTGCGCTCGAGCTTGTTGACCCGCCGCAGCCGCTCAATGCGACGGCGACCGTGGCTGTGATTAACAGTGAACTTTTGGCAAATCGAATCATCCGCCCATTTTAGATGTGTCGGGCGGCAATTCGCATATCTATGACCTGGTATATGTGACTTGGGTGCTTAGTCGCACCCTCTGCCGAATGACGTGCGAGTAACATAGACAGGCATGTCTGAACCGCTGCAGACCCAATCTCAGATCGAAGATTTTGGTGCCAACTCGTGGCTGGTCGAAGAAATGTACGAGCGCTACCACGAAGACCCCAAGTCGGTGGGCGAGACATGGCAAGAGTTCTTTAGTGATTATCGCTCGGCGACTTCGCCGCGGCCAGACGTCACCGCCGAGATTATTCGACCCGCGATCCCGGAGGCGCTCGACGAAAGCGCCATGGTTTCGATCGAGCCTGCGCCTTCGGCGCTTGGGGTTGAGCCACCCAAGCCGCGCGCGGTTCTCTCAACAGAAATTATCGCTGACCCGTTGCCGGAGCCGATTCGCGGCGTCGGCGCAGTGATCGCCACCAACATGGAACGCAGTCTCGGCGTGCCGACCGCGACCAGCTTTCGAAATATTCCGGCCAAGTTATTAGAGGTCAATCGCAAGGTGATCAATAATTACCGCGCCCGCACCGGCCAGGGCAAGGTCAGTTTCACGCACATGATCGGCTACGCCGTGGTGCGCGCGATCGCCGACTCTGTGCCAAACATGAAGAATGCCTATCTCCAAGGCGCAGACGGCAAACCGCAGATTCAGAAGCATTCGCACGTCAACATTGGCCTTGCCGTAGATGTCGATAAGGGTAAGGGACAACGCGCGCTGGTAGTGCCGGTGTTGCGCAACGCCGACACGCTCGACTTCGCCGGGTTCTTGCTGAGTTACGACGAGATTATTCGCAAGGTGCGCGCTAACAAACTGATTGTTGAAGATTTTCAGGGCGCCAACGTCAGCCTCACTAACCCGGGCACTATCGGCACGGTGCAGTCTGTGCCGCGCTTGATGCCCGGACAGGGTGTCATTGTTGGCGTAGGCAGCATTAACTACCCGGCCGAGTTTCAGGGCAGCGACGAACGCTCGCTTGTGCGCTTAGGTATTTCGAAGGTGGTCACGATCACGAGCACCTACGACCACCGCATAATTCAGGGCGCCGAGAGCGGTCTATTCTTGAAGTACTTGCACGAGTTGTTGCTCGGCGAGCACAACTTTTATCACGAGATGTTCAGAAGTCTCGGCGTGCCGTACGAGTCGGTTAAGTGGCATCAAGACTCGAATCTCATCGACAGCGAAGAGGCGATGCTCGACAAGCAGATGCAGGTCGCAACGCTGATTCGGGTGCACCGAGTTCGCGGACACCTGATTGCTGACCTTGACCCACTGCGCTGGAAAGAGCCAGTCATGCCGAAGGAACTCGACCCCGCAACTTATGGGCTCACGATCTGGGATCTTGATCGCGAGTTTCTGACCGGCGGTGTCGGCGGCGTACGCAAATCAACTCTTGGCGATCTGCTGGGTGCCCTGCGCGACGCCTACTGCCGGACGATCGGCATTGAGTACATGCACATCCAAAACACCGACGAGCAGCGGTGGGTGCAAGAGCATGTCGAGGGACCAGAGCGCCACAGTTATGTGCCCGACAAGCGCTGGATCGTCGAGCGCCTCAACGCGGCAGAAGCCTTCGAGCGGTTTTTGGCAACGAAGTATGTCGGCACGAAGCGATTCGGTTTAGAGGGCGCCGAGTCGGCAATACCAATTCTCGACGTAATTCTCGAGTCGGTGGCCGACGCCAAGATGGATGGCGCAGTATTAGGAATGGCGCACCGCGGGCGCGTCAACGTGTTGGCAAACGTGATGGGCAAGAATTATGACCAGATCTTCCAGGAGTTCGAGGGCTACATCGATCCGTCTTCGGTTCAGGGCTCCGGCGATGTTAAGTATCACCTCGGCGCGGTCGGAACGTACGTTTCGCGAAGCGGCGCGACGCTTCCGATCGAACTCGCCTCCAACCCGAGTCATCTCGAAACCGTTAATCCGGTAGTTCTTGGCACGGTGCGTGCGATGCAAGACCAAATCGAGCCGCCCCTTTCATATTCTGTATTGCCGTTGTTGATTCACGGCGACGCATCCTTCGCCGGGCA
>JBKJMC010000020.1:0-3230 GCA_046596615.1 Ilumatobacteraceae bacterium
CATCCACGACATCACGACGGTCGGTGCAGTGATCGACGCATCCGCCTCACTCGTCGGGGACGGAACAGCGACGCGCTCTCGGTGGGCCAGGTTCTGTCGATCAACCAGAACTCGACCGGCGTTCAGCCCTATGCTCCGTCGTTCAGCGCAGCGTCGCCCAACGACAGCGTGGCGACACCGATCCAGACCGGGACGCAGGATTTCGCCGTGGACGTGACCATCACGTACGAACTGCGGTAGCCGGAGCCGTCGGCACTAGCGTCGGGGCCGTGACCACTCCGATGGAAGAAAAACTCGAAGACCTGCGCGATCGGCGCGAACAGGCCTTTCACGCCGGCTCGGCACGGGCTGTCGAGCGTCAGCACGAAAAGGGCAAACTGCTGGCTCGCGAGCGGATCACCTACTTCCTCGATCCCGATTCTTTCCAGGAACTCGATCTGCTCGCCCGCCACCGGGCCCACGCCGCCGGCCTCGAAGACCGGCCGTACACCGACGGTGTGATCACCGGCTGGGGCACCGTCGATGGTCGCAAGGTGTTCGTGTTCAGCCAGGACTTCACCGTCTTCGGCGGCGCGTTGGGCGAGGTCTTCGCCGAGAAGATTCACAAGCTGATGGACCTCGCCCTCAAGGTCGGTGCCCCGGTCGTCGGACTCAACGACGGCGCCGGGGCCCGCATCCAAGAGGGCGTGGTCTCACTCGCCAGCTACGGCGGGATCTTCTTCCGCAACGTGAAATCGAGCGGTGTGGTCCCGCAGATCTCGGTGATCCTCGGGCCGTGTGCTGGCGGTGCTGTCTACAGCCCGGCGATGACCGATTTCATCTTCATGGTGCGCGGTACGAGCCACATGTTCATCACAGGGCCAGACGTCGTCAAGACGGTCACCGGCGAGGACGTGACGCTCGAAGAACTCGGCGGCGCGATGAGCCACGCCTCAAAGAGTGGCGTCGCCACCTTCGTTTCTGCTGACGAACAGTCGTGTTTACAAGATGTGCGATTCCTGCTCGGCTTCTTGCCGCAGAACAACCTCGCCGAGGCGCTTCCAGAAGATCCAACCGACGATCCGAACCGCAGCTGTGAGTCGCTGCGCTCGATACTGCCGGCATCGGCGAATCAGCCTTACGACATGAAGAAGGTCATCAGCGAAGTCGTCGACAACGGCGAATTCTTCGAGTATTTCCCGCACTGGGCCAAGAGCATCGTCTGTGGTTTCTCGCGACTCAACGGCCAATCGGTCGGCATCGTCGGCAACCAGCCGATGGTCTTGGCGGGCATCCTGGATATCGAGTCGAGCGAGAAGGCCGCGCGCTTCGTGCGCACCTGCGACGCGTTCAACATCCCGCTAATTACTTTTGTAGATGTGCCAGGGTTCTTGCCGGGCGTCGATCAAGAATACGGCGGCATCATTCGCCACGGCGCCAAGTTGTTGTACGCGTTTTGCGAGGCCACCGTGCCGCGCATTCAGGTGATAACACGTAAGGCCTACGGCGGCGCCTATGTCGTTATGAACTCAAAGTCGATCGGCGCAGACTTGGCGTACGCCTGGCCCACGGCAGAACTAGCGGTGATGGGACCGCAGGGCGCCGTCGAAATTGTTTATAAGCGCGAGTTGCAGCAGGCCGCCGACCCAACTTCGAGGCGCGCCGAATTGGTCGCCGAATACACAGAAAAATATGCCAATCCATATGCGGCAGCCGAACGCGGCTACGTCGACGACGTGATTGACCCGGCCGACACGCGCTCCAAGTTGATCGCCGGTCTGGCAATGCTCAAATCAAAGCGCGAAGAGTTGCCGCGACGCAAACACGGCAATATGCCGTTGTAATTCTGGCTCCAATTATGCAACACCAAATTTTTCAACACCACACATCCCCGCAACCGACAGACGAGGAAGCAACCGCGATCGCGGCGGCGATAGTTGCATTGTGGCCGACAGCGCCTCGGGCAGTGGCGCGCGCGACAGTGGACACAACTTGGCGTTTCAGCGGGCGCAAGTGGTCTGGGTCGGCGTCCGGGTCTGCCTTTACCCGCCGCTCGCGACCCGGCGAGTAAAGCGCGGTTGCGACTCGCGTGACAACTCCACTAAAAGACCTGCGGGTCGTCGACATCTCAACCGTTCTGGCCGGGCCAAATTGCGCGCGTTACCTCGCCGACTTCGGCGCCGACGTTATAAAAGTTGAGCGGCCCGACATCGGCGACTCGCTGCGCGAAATGGCGTGGCGCGACCCGCGCGATGGCGAAGGTGTCTGGTGGAAACTCGTCAACCGCAACAAGCGCAACATCGCACTCGACTTGAAAACCGATGATGACCGCGAAGTTTTGCTGCGCCTGCTCGACGATGCCCACGTATTGGTCGAAAACTTTCGCCCAGGCACGTTAGAACGGCTCGGGCTGGCGCCCGCCGAGTTGCTCAAACGCAACTCAAAACTCGTGATAGTACGAGTGTCAGGCTTTGGCCAAGACGGCCCCTACGCCGCTCGGCCGGGATTCGCCTCGATTGCCGAGTCGATGGCAGGCCTGGCCGCCGTCAGTGGCGACCCCGACGGCCCGCCGATGCTGCCCGCGATCGCATTGACCGACGAGGTCACCGGCATTACCGCCGCATTCGCGGCGATGGTTGCGTTGCACTCTGGCATTGGCCAAGTTGTCGATGTCAACTTGTTGCAGACCGTGTTTCAAATCATGGGTCCGGCGATTTCGGTGTACAAACTTTCTGGCGAGCTTCAGCAGCGGCTCGGCTCGGGTTTGGCATATACGGTGCCGCGCGGCGTTTACCAATGCAGCGACGGCAAGTGGGTTGGCGTTTCGGCTTCATCTGACACGGTCGCGGCGCGGGTCATGGGCGTGCTCGGCGTTGGCGACGACGAACGCTTCAGAAATTTTTCTGGCCGGATGCAAAACCGCGTCGAACTCGAGCGCCTGATGACTTTGTGGTGCGCACAACGAACCCGCGACGAGGCCGTGCGCATCTTGGCGCAAGCCGAGGCCGCGGTCGGGCCAGTGTTCGACATGGCCGACATCGCCACCGACGAGCATTATGCGGCGCGCAACATGATCCCCCTCGTAGGCAACACGCCGATGCAAGGCCTGATCGCCTCGTTATCGGCAACGCCTGGAGTATTGAAGTGGGAGGGTCGCGCCATCAACTCTGACGGCGACCAAATTCGCCGCGATGGCTGGGGAGAATAGCCGTGTTTGGATGGTCGCGTGGGGCCAAGGTGCTCGCGCTCAC
>JBKJMC010000063.1:0-7910 GCA_046596615.1 Ilumatobacteraceae bacterium
GCGAACCGCCTCGAGCCAACTCGGATACCCGCCCGTGATGTAGGGCACGAGCAATTTCTTGCCCGCGTCCCTATGTTCGCGCAATCGCGTTTCCAAAATTCCGTAAGGCATTAAGCGTCGTCTCCGAGGATGTCCATCATTTGGGCGACGTCCTTGTCGCCGCGGCCCGAGAGATTCATTAATACGGTCCGACCCTGGATCCTCGGCGCTTCCTTTGTGATCCACGCCATCGCATGTGCGCACTCGAGCGCAGGAATGATGCCCTCTGCGCGGGCCATCAACTGAAACGCTTCGATCACCTCGGCATCGGTGACGCTTGGGTACTCGGCCCGCCCAATCGAAGCCAGGTATGAATGCTCTGGCCCGACTCCAGGGTAATCAAGCCCTGCGCTAATCGACTGCGCCTCCTGAACCTGTCCATGCTCGTCTTGCATCAAATAACTGCGCATGCCGTGCACTACCCCCGGTACTCCGCGACCGACGGCGGCGCCACCAGCTGGTTCAACGCCGACTAGTCGCGAATGCGCATCGATGAACCCAGCGAATATCCCCATCGCGTTCGAGCCACCGCCGACGCACGCGACGACTAAATCCGGGTCTTTATCAGCGAGAATATACTTGCATTGCACTCGCGCCTCCTCGCCGATCACGCTCTGAAATGTGCGCACCATCCACGGGTATGGGTGCGGTCCCATTACTGACCCGATTGCGTAATAGGTGTCTTCGACCGTAGCCACCCAGTCGCGCATCGCTTCGTTGACCGCGTCTTTAAGAGTCTTGCTGCCAGACGTAGCGGGCACTACTTGCGCGCCAAGCAACTTCATTCGAAAAACGTTTAAGGCCTGGCGCTCGACATCGATCTCGCCCATGTAAATCTTGCACTCGAGACCAAGTAACGCGGCAGCCGTTGCCGCGGCAACCCCGTGCTGACCCGCGCCGGTCTCGGCGACAATGCGCTTCTTGCCCATCCTCTTTGCCAGTAGCACTTGGCCGAGCACGCTGTTGATCTTGTGCGAGCCGGTGTGATTTAGATCCTCGCGCTTAAGTAACAGCCTGATGCCCAGTTGCGCGCCGAGATTGTGGCATTCGGTAATGATCGATGGTCGACCGGCGTAATCGCGCAAAAGGTCGTTAAGTTCGGTGCGAAAGAGAGAGTCACCCCACGCATCTATAAATGCCGCCTCGAGTTCTTGGCACGCCGGAACTAGCGTTTCGGGCACGAAACGCCCGCCGAACTCGCCGAATCTGCCGTTTATCGGTGCTTCAAGTTCCATCGCAGCAAATCTACTCGTCCTCCGCCCAGTCGTAGGGGTGATTCTTTGGATCCCACGGGGCCTCCGGTTGTTTGAGTTCTGCCGCTCTCGCCGCCGCGATGAATCGCTTCAATTTAAGTGGGTCCTTGTGCCCCGGCGACTTTTCGACACCGCTACAAACATCAACACCCCACGGCTTGACAAGTTTAATTCCGTCGGCAACATTCTCGGGGGTCAGGCCGCCAGAGAGCAGCACCAACACGGAGTCCGGCAATTCGGAGAGCAGGGACCAATCCAACACTTGGCCAGATCCGGGCGCAACGCCGTCCACCATAATCACGTCGGTATTGAATTCGTACGCTCGTCGAGCATCTTCGGAGCCAGCGACAACTACCTTGATCACGAAGCGCGCGCTCTTGACGACCTCAAACGTCGCCTGAGGCGTTTCGTGTCCGTGCAACTGCACGCCCTGCAGGCGCGCCGACTTCATTATCTCGGTGATGCGCAGTGGGTGCTCATCGCGAAACACTCCGACAGTCAAGATTTCGGCCGGTAAGCGGCGCACGATCTCGCGAACCTTCGTCGGCGTGACTTGCCGCGGGGACGGCGCAAAGATAAAACCGACGGCGTCGGCTCCCATGGCCACCGCCAGCAGCGCGTCTTCTTCGCTCGTTATGCCACAGATTTTTACAAACATGCACTCATCACGGTAGTGCCGCGCGGTTAGACGACAAGTAACTCACTCATTTTGGCCTGGACGTCGCCCGACATCACCAGCGACTCGCCAACCAACACGGCCTCGTATCCGGCGCGGCGCAAGATCCGGGCGTCTACGGCTCCGCGCACCCCGGACTCGGCTACCTTGACGACCCCGCTTGGGATCATTGCCGACATCCTTGCGGCGACCTCGGTATCGACCACAAACGTCGCCAGATTGCGTTGGTTTACACCGATCATGTCGGCGCCTAATTCAAGGGCGACCTCTAGCTCGGACTCGGTGTGCACCTCGACCAATACATCGAGGCCGAGCTCCTTGCCCAACGAATGAAAATCGCGCAATTCGCCGGCGTCGAGCGCGGCGACTATCAGCAGCAGGCAATCAGCACCCATCAGCCTGGCGTCGCAAACATCATTGACGCTGACAGTGAAATCCTTGCGCAGTACCGGCAAATTGATGGCCCCCGATACCGCCATTAGGTCCTGCTCCGAACCCCCGAAAAACTCTTGGTCTGTAAGCACCGATACGCAAGTCGCGCCGCTGCCCTCGTAGATTGCGGCCAACGCGCCGGCGTCGAGATCGGGATTCAGGTCGCCCTTCGAAGGCGAGCGCCGCTTTACTTCTGCAATTACAGCCAGATGCGATCGAGACGCAGCCAAGAGCGCATCTCGAAAACCGCGCGGTTTGGGCATCGACTTGGTTTCGCCGATAAGACGGTCCACGGCCCTATGATCGGCACGCGCAGTGGCACGGTGGGCCGTAATAATCTCGTCTAGGTACAAACTCTAGAGACCTTTCCCGCCAATCGGGTTCAGGATATGAAACTCTGGCGCACCGGCCATAAACGGTGCAAGCGAAGCCGAGAATGTTTTGAATGCTTCGGTTTTCATGTGCGCATCAAATGCGGCGTTGTCGGCATACAACTCGTAGAACCAGACCACGTTGGCGTCGGCTACGTCGTGGTGAAAAATATAGGTAATTGTGCCGCCCTCGATCTTGGCCGTCTCGAGTCCTGGCATCACGGCCGCGGTCATCGCGTCGCGTTGGCCCTCTTTGATTGTGAGTTTTACTGCTACCGCCACCTGACTCATGACTACCTCCCGTGCGCGTTGTTGTTCGTGAATTAAAACCCGAGGCGTTGCACCATTTCGGTTTCGATGTTAGCAATTGGCACGCGTTGCTGCGCGGTCGTGTCGCGCTCACGAATGGTGATTGCGCCGTCTTCGAGCGAATCGAAGTCGACCGTCAAACAAAAGGGCGTTCCGATCTCGTCTTGGCGACGGTAGCGGCGCCCGATCGCCTGAGTCTCGTCGAAGTCACACATGTATCGCTTCGAAAGCGTGGCGAAGATGCTTCGAGCGAGCGGGCTAAGCGTGTCCTTCTTCGAGAGGGGAAGAATCGCCACTTGATACGGCGCCAGCCGTGGGTGGAGCCGCAGCACGGTGCGAGGCTCGTCGTTAATGATGTCTTCGTCGTACGCGGCGAGCAAAAAAGCCGCCATTACCCGATTTGCGCCGACGGCCGGCTCAACAACGAATGGAACGTATCGCTCATTTGTCGTCTGATCGAAGTAGTCCAGTTTTTGCTTTGAATGTTCGACGTGTCGTTTGAGATCGAAATCAGTGCGCTGGGCGATGCCTTCCAGCTCGCCCCATCCCCAGGGAAATTTGAATTCGATGTCACTTGTTCCTGTTGAGTAGTGCGAAAGTTCGTCATCTTCGTGGGCACGTATGCGCAACATCGCGGATGGGATGCCATGATCGATGTACCACTGCATGCGCTGCTCGCACCAATACTCGTACCACTTTGGTCCGTCGGCCGGCGGAACGAAAAACTCCAACTCCATCAAATCGAATTCACGGGTGCGAAAGATGAAGTTACTCGGTGTAATTTCATTGCGGAATGCTTTTCCTACTTGGGCAATTCCGAACGGCGGCTTCATTCTGGATGTCTGTAGCACATTGGCAAAATTGACGAACATGCCTTGAGCGGTCTCGGGACGCAAGTAGACATCCGTTCCCTCTCCCTCAACGGGACCAGCATGGGTCTTGAACATCAGATTGAACGCTCGCGCCTCGGTGAATTGACAACCCTTCATGTTCTGCGGGCAATCGCGGACCTCGAGCTGATCCTCGCGAAACCGCTTCTTGCAAACCGTACAATCCACCAATGGGTCGCTGAAGTTGGCGAGGTGACCGCTGGCCTCGAACACCTGGGGAGGGGTAAGGATCGCGGAATCGATGAGCACGACATCGTCTCGTTCTTGCACCATCGCTCTTAGCCATGCGTCTTTAACATTGCGCAACATCAACGATCCAAGCGGGCCGTAGTCATAAGACGAGCGGAACCCACCGTATATTTCGGCGCTCGGATACACGAATCCGCGACGCTTGGCGAGATTTACGATCTGTTCGAGTTCGCTTGCGGGCATTAGATCAGGCTAGCGACTGTTCACACTAGCGATTGCGTTGCTCAAACATTGAAACCGACTTCAAACGACGCTCAATATGATTTTCCATCGCTTGCATCGCCAGGTGCGTAACCTCACCGGTGGCCGGCGTCGCCGACTGCGCCAACGCAACAGCCAATTCACCACCGAGAATCATCCGCAATAGTTCGAGCGCCGGCGCCGTAATGCCCACGCCTGTGCGACAGGCGCGACACTGTGCGCCGCCTTGCAGCATGTCGAAAGCCACTAATTCGTCGTCCCTTTGACAATCCACGCATCGCAAAATTTGCGGGCTGACGCCTTCGGCGGCCAACAACTTCCAGTAGAAAGCCGCCAACACGATCGGCGACGAGTGCAGTGCGAGTTGTTCGAGGGCGCCGACAAGCATCTTGTATAGGTACTGAGCAGGCAGTCGATCCTGAGATATTTGATCGACTGCCTCGAGCATCGAGATGCCCTGAGTGAGGCGGTCAAGGTCGCCGCGCAGTTGGGCCGTCGACGACAACATTTCGACCTGGTTGACAATATCGAGGTTTCGTCCTTTATAAAGTTGCACGTCGATATGGCTGAGTGGCTCGAGCCGCGCGCCAAACTTAGACCTTGTTTTGCGCACGCCCTTGGCGACGGCCCTAATTTTGCCGTGCTCGGCCGTCATCATGACGATGATTCGATCGCTCTCGCCGAGTTTGTAATTGCGCAGCACCACAGCTGTGTCTCGATAGACGCTCACGAATCAATACCCCCGTAGCGTCGATCGCGGCGTTCAAAATCGTCTATGGCCATCTGCAGGTGCTCGACATTGAACGACTTCCACTTGATATCCAAGAACACCAACTCGCTATATGCCAACTCCCAGACGAGAGACTGCGGCAACCTATCTGGCTTGCCCAGCACAACTACTAGGTCTGGATCGCTCTGGGCCGGCGCAAGCACCGCGGCGGCCAACATTTCTTCGTCAAATACGTCGTGAGCAATTCGCCCCACGGCCGCGACTAAACGCTCGCGGCCATCGGCACACGGATCTATGATCACCATCAATCCCTCAGAAGCGAAGTAGGAAACCTTGTCATGATGCAGGTCGCCACCGCTGGCCGCAATAAGGTCCGCATACAAGGCGACCCGCTCAAGCGGCGTGATCGAGCCCGAGTACGGGCAGACTGTCAGCCAGCGCAAACCCTGCCCCTGAACTGACTTGACGAGGGAAGCCAGCTGAGTGTGCCAATTCTTCGAGCCGCTCGCCCGCCACTCTTGCGTTGTTCCTCCGCAAATTAGGACATGATCCAATTCCGCCACGCCTCTATTGTCGCACGACCGATGTGTCTCTGGGGTGGCACATCTTGTAAGTAGGGTTTGGAGCGCATGAAGATCGCCGCTACGACCAGTACTCAGTCGATCGATTCGGTGAGGCCAGTTCACGTCGCCTGCATCATGGACGGCAACGGCCGCTGGGCCAAGCGCCGCGGACTGCCGCGCACCGCTGGGCACACCGCTGGTGAAGCGACCCTGGCCGAGATCGTTCGTCAGGCCAGCAAGCGCAATATCGGTTGGATGACGGTGTTCGGCTTCTCCACCGAAAACTGGGTGCGGCCGAGAGCCGAGGTACGTCATATTTTGTCTCTGCATAAGAAACTATTCGGCAGAATTGAAGAACTAAACGCTAACAATGTGCGTATCGCTTGGATCGGTCGTCCATTCGATGAACCGGGTTCGCGTACGCCGATGTTCGTGCAAAAGGCAATCGGCCGCGCCATCACCGAAACCGCACACAACACGGGAATGGTTCTAACAATTGCCTTTGATTACGGAAGCCGCAGCGAGATTACGCGGGCCGCAAACCTCGCCGCGAACGACGCCAGGTCAGGCGCGCCGCTTACTGCGGCGGCGATCGCTAAAAATATGTATAGCCCTACTCTGCCGCCGGTTGACGTGCTGGTGCGCACCTCTGGCGAAACGCGCATCTCCAATTTCATGTTGTGGCAGATCGCCGGTGCCAAGGTCCACTTCACCGAGCACACGTGGCCAGACTTCGACGGAGTCGATCTGGATCGCGCGCTCGATTTGCTGCCGAGGTAGCACGTGATGATCGCGAAACGCTGATGACCGCAGCGCGAGATCGCAACGTTCTGGACGCCTTGCGTCTGGCGACCGCACACCTGCCAGAGGTCGAAGAGCGCCCAGGCCAAGACGAGATGGCAACGACTATCGCTGTCGCGATCGAGAAACGGCGCCATCTAATCGTGCAGGCTGGAACTGGAACCGGCAAAACACTCGGCTACCTAGTGCCCGCTTTATTGTCTGGCAAGCGCACAGTCGTCGCCACTTACACCAAGGCGTTGCAAGATCAATTGGCGATGCACGACTTGCCGCTGCTCGCGCAAGCGCTCAAAAAAATTCGCGACACTCCGTTGAATTGGGCTGTGCTCAAGGGCCGCAACAACTACATCTGTTTACAGCGTCTCGCCGAGTTGGAGTCATCAAAACAAGAAAGTATCGATTTCAAAGAGCTACCGATCAAGTTGAAATCGGAAATCAAGAAATTGCGGGAGTGGTCGGCGACATCAGAATCTGGCGACGCGGGTGAACTCTCATGGTCGCCAAGCGACGGCGCCTGGCGAAGCGTCAGCGTTGGCAGCGACGAGTGCCCCGGCGCGCACCGCTGCCCCGTCGGCGATAGATGCTTCGCAGAGCGCGCCAGGCAAAAGGCCGCGGACGCCGACGTGATTGTCGTCAACACATACATATACGGACTGCACATCGCGAGTGGCGGAACTTTGCTTCCCGATCACGAATTGGTCATCTTCGACGAGGCCCACCAACTCGAGGACGTGATCAGTTCTACCGTCGGCGTCGAGATCAGCCCGATCTCGATCAATGCCGTATCTACTTCGGTTCGGGCGATTATCAGCGACTCTGCCTTGATTGACAATTTCACCCAGTCGGCGCTGCAACTCAAGGTCGCACTGACCCCCCATCTCGAAAAGCAGCTCCCTAGCCCGCTGCCACCAGACATTCGCGATGCGCTGATCGTGACCCGCCTGCAGGTTGGCACCGCGCTCGAGGCATTGAGGTCGATTGGATCAGATGACGAGTCGATCAAGCAGCGCAAACTTCGCGGACAGGGACTATGTGCCCGCCTAGCCGAATCGATCGACTTTGCGCTGGGCAGCCTAAAGGGCAACGTGCCATTCGTGGCGGGCACGACCGAGCGACCGCGCCTCGAAATCGCTCCACTCGAGGTTGGCTCAATACTGAATTCTGGCGTGTGGTCGCAGCGCACGGCAATTCTGACGAGCGCGACGATTCCGCTCTCGCTTCCTCAGCGAATCGGCCTGCCGGAGGGAGGCTGGGATGCGATCGATGTTGGCAGCCCGTTCAACTACGAGATGCACTCTCTGTTGTACTGCGCAAAGAATCTGCCCGCGCCGAACGAACCATCTCGCGACGATGCGGTGCACGATGAAATCGCCTGGCTGATCGAAGCCGCGGGCGG
>JBKJMC010000026.1:0-3677 GCA_046596615.1 Ilumatobacteraceae bacterium
CGGTAGTAAGACTCAGCGCCGCGAGGGCGCAAAGTACAACTAGGGCAATGTTGATTGTGGTTACGCTCTTTTGTTCGGACATGATGGTCTCCAATCGGTAGCGGGGTACTGTGATAATCAGATCGACGCTTGTGCGGGCCCATGTAGACCGAACGCTATTGAACTTGAGCAGGTCGGAGAAATTCTGTACGAGATCGTCGCCGTACTCGCGGCGAAATTCTCGTGGGTATAGCCACAGCAGCGAGCGATAGATTGCGCAATGGGATGACATGTCATGCCAGTCTCGGGCGCAAGTTTGATCGTGTGCGTCGCACAAGATTTGAAAGCCGGTCGGCCTCGGCAGCGCACACTCGCTCGCCGAGACCGGTCAATCGGTAGTAGCGGCGGCGCTGATCATCATCTGGCGCGGGGCTTCGTTCGATCTCTTCCGCCAAGCCGAAATCCACGAGACGCTTGAGGGTCCCGTAAAGTGTCGCCGGCCCCATGCGCACGACACCTGCGGAGGAGTCCTCGACGGCTTGCATGATGGCGTATCCGTGCATCTCGCCTGCAGTGAGTGCGGCCAAAACATGGAACTGCGCCTGCGGGAGCGGGAGAAAGGAACTCGGATCGATCTTCGTCACGAAAATCACTCTATATCACATTACGATATATTGTCAAGCGATATAAGCAATTTCATTGCCGGCAGATCTTGCGCCCCCCGTCCTGAGCGTGGTCGCATCTATAATTTGGGTCATGTCGATACCGATCCCAGTCGAAGTCAGGGCCTTGCTAGAGGCACCGAACTTTGTTCATCTCACCACTTTGCGCGCCGACGGTACACCTCGAAACTGGGTGGTGTGGGTCGATCTTGTTGATGAACTCGTGCTCGTATGCACTGGCATTGATGCCTGGAAGGCCAAGGACATGGTGCGCGACCCGCGAGTTTCGCTTTCGGTGGTTGATCAGGCGAACCCATACCGAATGGCCGCGGTGCAAGGTCGCGTGGTCGAAGTGCGCGACGACACCGATAGCAAGTGGATGGACGCAATCTCGATGAAGTACACGGGCAAACCGTTTCCGATGCGGGGCCAGGGTCGAGTTTGCTTTGCAATCGCAGTCGAGAAGGCTGGAAACCGTACTCTTGGTTTTACCCACGCTCCAGCAAGCTGATCTAAGTTCTCCGCTCGCGCGCTTCGAGAGTTGCTATTTAATGGGATGTGGGCGCACTAGACCGTAACGGTGCAGGCACTCGCTGACAGATTGCTCGCGCACCCAATGGATTAATTCCACGCGGCCGTTGCGCACGACAGGCGCGGTGTCGACAACGATCCCGGCAGCGTGGGCCGCGGCGGCGATTACCAGGCTGCTATTGCCTGGCGCGCGGAGCCGCGAGATCGCGGCGCCCGAGAGTCGGTCGGCCAGAGCTTGATTGCTTTCGACTACAACGCTGACATTCGGAACATTGACATTCGGGTGAAGCTCCAGTGGCGTAGGCGTGCTGATGCTAAGTGAAACGCCGGCTGTTGCCGACGCGATCACGGCAGTAGCAATATCGAGCGAGGTGACGCCTTCGGTAACACGGAACAGGACGATCCCATCGAGTGGGCGGTATCGAAATTTGTTGGATTCCGAACGTAGTTGACTCGGGTCATGGTCGCACGCGAACTCGTCTCGCCACCACCGTGCGAATGAGTGAGTCGTCGCAGTTGCGGTAGTGAGCGCTGCGTCGGAATCTTGCGGATTACTAATTTGGTTCCAAGTACCAAGTGTCATGACTTAGTTCGGGCCACCAGCTTTGACTGTCGGGCCGACCGACGATTGCTTCCAGCCGCCGAATGGCTGACGACGGACGATAGCTCCCGTGATCGTGCGATTTATATATAGGTTGCCAGCTTGCACTTGCTCGGTCCAGAGTTTGACTTCGTGGGGATCGAGGCTGTGGATCCCGGCGGTGAGCCCAAATTTGATGTTGTTCTGGACTTCGATCGCCTCGGCTAAATTCTCGACGCATATAACTCCGAGAATCGGGCCGAAGCATTCGGTTTGCTGAAACCACGAGCCGCGCTTTACACCGATGCGAATCCCTGGCGACCAGAGATGAGAATCGTCGGGC
Source organism: Ilumatobacteraceae bacterium (assembly GCA_046596615.1). Taxonomy (GTDB): domain Bacteria; phylum Actinomycetota; class Acidimicrobiia; order Acidimicrobiales; family Ilumatobacteraceae; genus UBA3006. Next base: position 2,096 of record JBKJMC010000026.1, read on the forward strand.
GAAACATAAGGTTTTACTAGCCACGACTCGTCAGTGTCGAGCGTGGTCAGCGCGCGCAAAGTTGCACCGTCTGGTCGGCGCACGAGCGGCGCAATATCGGTGCGCGGATCCGCAGCCGGGCCAACCACCAGACTTGTCGTCGCGTCGCCTAACTGGCGAAAGAACGCTGGGTCTTGGAAGACAGATCGCTCGACGATGGCGAGACTTGCCGCGGAGCATTTTTGGCCGCCGTGCCCGAAGGCCGAGCGCACGAGATCACGGACTGCCGCATCAATATCGGCCGCAGCGGTGATCACAATTGCGTTCTTACCGCTTGTCTCGGCATGGAGTTCAAGATCGGGTCGCCACTTAAGGAACAGTTGGGCAGTTTCGTATCCGCCGGTGAGAATGACCGCGTCGATTAACGGATGCGTCACCAAGTATTTGCCAATGTCGTCGTCGGCGCATGGCACGAACTGCAACAGATCGCGCGGGACACCGCCTGCCCAACACTGCTCGGCGAGCAATAATGCGGTTCGCACGGATTCGGGTGCTGGTTTAAGAATCACGGCGCTGCCCGCGGCCAATGCGGCAAAGACTCCACCAGCGGCAATCGCGTAGGGGAAGTTCCATGGAGGGGCAACCAGAACGACCTTGTGAGGTTGGAACGACACGTCGCTGAAGGAGTCAAGAATTCTGCTTGACTCGGCGTAATAGCGAGCAAAGTCGAGGGCTTCGGATACTTCGGGGTCGCCTTCCAATACCGTCTTGCCAGCTTCATTCACCATCGTGGTGATCGCTACGCCACGTTGTGTCGCGATCACGTCGGCAACGCGATGCAACACGGCGCATCGCTCGTCGGCAGAAATCGTTGCCCAATTGGCGCCGGCAGCTCGGGCTGAGTCGACCGTACTGTCTATTTCGGCCGTATTTAGGCGAACCTGGTGGTCGAGCACGGTGGCAAGAGCCGACAGGCTTGTCGCCATCCAGCCGCGGTTAGCGGCCGACGAAAAGTCGGTGTCTGGTTCGTTTTGAAACGGCTTATCTGGTCGAATGTGGCGGTCTTCGTTCGTGCGATCCTGAGATCGGCCGGGCAGGGCGGGAGGGAGATGACGATCATGCATTGCTCGCAGAAACCGGTCTCGTTCAATGTCCCATTCATGTCCCCCAACTTGGAGGGATGCAATGTGACGCAGATAATTATTAGGTGCTGTATTCTCGTCGAGCCGCCGGGCCAGGTATGCAATCGCGGAAACGAAGTCGTTACGTGCGACAATCGGCGTATAGAGAATCAAGTCGCCCGCGTGATCACGCACGGCGAGTGCCTGAGCCGGGGCCATACCTTCCAACATCTCGATCTCAAGTCGATGCAGCCCGCCTCGGTGCGCCGCAGCGACGAGCCCCCATGCCACGTCGAACAGGTTGTGACTTCCCAAACCGATCTGAATTGCGGGATCAAAGGCTGGATCGAGGAGCCGATCGAGGAGCCGTTTGAAGTTGGCATCGGTCTCCGCCTTCGAGCCGAACGGAGCCTGCTTCCAACCGTGAAGTTCGCCGTCCACCTGCTCCATCGCTAAATTGGCGCCCTTGACCAGACGAATCT
>JBKJMC010000204.1:0-15076 GCA_046596615.1 Ilumatobacteraceae bacterium
GACCGCCGCGTCGGCACCTATTCGGGTGGCATGCGTCGTCGACTCGACCTCGCACTTTCGCTCATCCACGAGCCGACGGTTTTGTTTTTGGATGAGCCCACTACGGGTCTCGACCCGATGAGCCGAATCGCCCTGTGGGAGGAGGTCCGCAGGCTCAATAATGAGGGCACCACAGTGATGCTGACGACTCAGTATTTAGAAGAGGCCGACCAACTCGCCGACCGCATCGCGATTATTGACGAAGGGAAGATCGTGCGTGAGGGCAAACCGCGCGACCTCAAGGCGGCAGTTGGCAACCCCACCTTGCTGGTCAGCGTGACCGCGGATCAGAGCGAGAAGGCGAGGTCCGTATTAGTCACGTTCGGCGAGATGCGCCCGACGGCCGATGGGACCCTCGGTGTGGGGCTGCGCGGTGGCGGCGAAGCTGTGACCGAGGTAGTGCGCAAACTCGACGAGGCCGGCGTGCGCGTATCTCACCTTGAACTGAACGAGCCGAGCCTCGACGATGTCTTCGCAGAAGCAACGGGACACCGTTTAGAGGGCGCATCTAAGTGACGGCAGCACTTGCCATTAGGCAAACGGCCGCGCTCACCAAACGGTCTTCGCTAGCAATTTTGCGCCAGCCCGCATTAATTGCGCCGAGCATGGTGTTCCCATTATTCTTCGCCGCCCTCAGCGCGTCATCGTTCCATAAGACAATTTCAATTCCCGGGTTTCCGAAGGTTGATTCGTTCTTGCAATTTACGTTGGCCTCAACGGTGATTCAGGGCGTACTCTTTGGAAGCGTCGCTGGCGCGGCAGCCTTGGCCACCGACATCGAGATCGGCTTCTTCGACCGCCTCTTGGCGTCGCCAACCTCGCGCCCAGGCATTCTGATCGGCAACTTGATGGGCAGCGCGATTTTTGGCGCGGTGCAGGCCGCCGTGTTCATCTGCGCACTCCTGCCATTCGGGGTGCGCGTCGAGGCCGGCCTTGCTGGCGTAATCGTAATGATCGTCTCTGGCGCGCTCATCGCGCTCGGTATCGCCTCGCTGATGTCTGCGGTGGCAATTAGAACCGGTTCGGCAGAGGCCGTGCAGGGTTCGTTCCCGCTGTTGTTCGTGCTGCTGTTTTTCTCGAGCGCATTCTTCCCGCGCGAGCTGATGCGAGGCTTTTACCAGACGATCGCCAACTTCAACCCGGTTTCGTATTTGGTCGAGGGTATGAGATCGCTTGTCCTAGATGGCTTCAGCATCTCGGCGATCACTCGCAGCATCGTTGTGCCGCTAGGTATCTGCGTTTTGGGCATGGCTGTCTCTCTCAGCGAGTTGCGGCGCAAGATTAGGTCGCGATGAGCGCCACCGAAACCATGCAGACTTCTTCGCTGCGAAGCGCAGTCGGATTAACGGTGCGCGGGCTGCGCAACATTCGTCGTCTCCCGTCAGCGTTTCTGCCGGCTCTATTGATGCCAGTGTTCACGACGATTGCATTCGCCGGAACATTTTCTGCGATCACCAAAATCCCCGGCTTCCCCACCGACAGGTCGGTGAATTGGTTCATGCCGCTCGGCGTGTTGTTCGGTTCGGCCTTCAGTGGGGTCGGTCTCGGCTTTAGCACCATTCGCGACATCGAGACCGGTTTCTACGACCGGCTGCGCATGTCGCCCACTTCTCGACTCTCGCTAATACTTGGGCCGCTGTTTACCGCGTGGGCGCGCGCAGTGATGCTGTGCACGGTTGTAACTTTGATCGGGCTAATTCTTGGCGTTCGCTTTACGGCCTTTCCGCTCGGGGTAATCACCCTGTACATCGCTTCGTTGGGTATGGCCACAATCTGCCTCGGCTGGGGTCTCGGACTAGCGTTTCGCTTTCGAGACATGCGTGGCGCAGCGATCATGCAGTTAACGATGTTTGTCGGCCTGTATCTCTCGTCCGCCCAAATGCCGCTGCCGTTTACGACTGGGTGGCTCCACGCCGTCGCCCGCTTTAATCCCGTCACAAACATTTTGCGACTTTCCCGGGAGGGACTGGTTACAAAGTCGTCGGTTGACTATATGAGTTGGGGCAATACCTGGGGAGGCTTGCTCGGTATCGGCTGTCTTTCGGCCCTTACCCTCTTCTTTGCTTTTCGGAGCCTAAACAAACTCGACAATTAGGCGTTTTCCTATGCATTGGGGCAAGATATCTACTTGGGGTTGTACAGCGATTTGCAGCACATTGATTCGGGTCAAAGATTAGAACTAGCGAGAAGGGGAAGATGATGAAAGTCAACATCACCGTAAACGGCGCGGCAACTGAGGGCGACATCGAGCCACGCACACTGCTCGTTCATTACATCCGCGAGCACGTAGGTCTCACGGGCACCAACATCGGCTGCGACACGTCGAGTTGTGGCGCGTGCACGGTGCATCTCAACGGCGAGGCCGTCAAGAGCTGCACGATATTGGCGGTCCAGGCGGACGGCGCCAAGGTAGACACTATTGAGGGTCTCAGCAAAGACGGAGTAATGCATCCGATGCAACAAGCGTTCATGGAGAACCACGGGTTGCAGTGCGGTTACTGCACGCCGGGCATGGTCATGGCGGCGATCGGATTGTTAAACGAAAATCCGAACCCGAGCGAGCAAGACGTTCGCCTCGGTCTGGAAGGAAACCTGTGCCGTTGCACCGGTTACCACAACATTGTGAAGTCGGTGCTGGCTGCGGCCGGAAAGAACTAGGAGCATCTCATGACGATCATCGAGAATCGCCCGAACACAATTATCGGTACGAGGTTGCTGCGTCGTGAAGACCCGGCGCTACTCACCGGCGAGGGCAAGTACACGAACGACTTAAACATTCCCGGAGCGCTGCACCTGGCGGTGCTGCGCTCACCGCACGACAGCGCCACGATTGTCAAGATCGACACCAAAGCGGCCGCCGCACTTCCAGGCGTCGTCGCCGTGTACACCGGTGCAGATTTGCAAAGCATGTGGGCCGCACCGATGCCGTGCGCTTGGGCGGTCACGACCGACATGAAGAACCCGCCGCACTACCCGCTTGCCGCCAAGCTTGTTTGTTACGTCGGCGACGGCGTCGTGGCGATTCTCGCCACCTCAGAGACCGCCTCGCGTGACGCGCTCGATCTCGTCGATGTTGAATACGAGGTGCATCAGCCCGTGGTCAACGTCGAAGAAGCGCTCGGCGACAAGATCATTGTGCACGCCGACCTCGGCACGAACAAGAGCTACACCTGGCCGCTGAAGATCGAGGCCACGCCTGGCTGCGTCGATGAGGCATTCAAGAATGCCGCGTTCAAAGTCAGCGAACGCTATGTGCAACAGCGTTTGATCCCGATGGCGATGGAGCCGCGCGCGATTGCCGCCGTGCCCCAGCCATTTGGCGGTGACATCACGCTGTACTCGTCCACCCAGGTGCCGCACATTCTCAAGGTCATGACTGCCCTAACGCTTGGAATTCCCGAACACCAGATGCGCGTGATCGCCCCGAGCGTGGGAGGCGGTTTCGGCAGCAAGCTAAACGTCTACGCCGAGGAACTGCTGTGCGTGGGCCTTGCGCGCAAGCACAACTTGCCGGTGCGCTGGGTTGAAGAGCGCTCCGAGAATAGCTACGCCACAATCCACGGTCGAGGTCAGGTCCAATACGTCGAACTCGCAGCCGACAAAAACGGCAAGCTCACGGCGGTGCGTGTGCGAATCGTCGCCGACATGGGCGCCTACCTACAACTCGTTACGCCGGGAATACCAATCCTCGGCGCGTTCTTGTATGCGGGCGTTTACGACATCCCGCAGGCCTACGACTTCGAGTGCGTCGGCATCTTCACCAACCTGACTCCGACGGATGCCTACCGCGGCGCCGGACGACCAGAGGCGACATACGCAATCGAAACAGCTATGGACGCGCTGGCCCGCCAGATGGGTATTGACCCGTTCGAATTGCGCAAGCGCAACTACATTAAGAAAGAGCAGTTTCCGTACACGGCCTTCAGCGGTCTCACGTACGACTCGGGTGATCACATCTTGGCAGCGGAGAAGGCGATAGTTCTCGCCGATTATGCCGGCATTCGTGCCAGGCAGGCCGAACAAAATGTTGTCGGAGCAAAAAGACGGCTCGGCATCGGCATGGTCAGTTACTTCGAGATGTGCGGCCTCGCTCCTTCACGAGTTTTGGCATCACTGAACTACAGCGCCGGCGGATGGGAATCAGCAACGGTTCGCGTCTTGCCGACCGCCAAGGTGCAGGTTGTGACCGGAACCTCACCGCACGGCCAGGGTCACGAGACAAGCTGGGCGATGATCGCCTCAGAAAAACTTGGCATCCCAGTGGAGGACATCGATGTGTTGCACAGCGACACGGCGATCGCGCCACTTGGCCTCGACACCTACGGCTCGCGCTCGTTGCCGGTTGGCGGCGTCGCGATCGCCGGCGCGTGCGACAAGGTAATCGACAAGGCCCGCCTGATTGCTGCCCACCAACTTGAGTGCTCGGCCGATGACCTCGAGTTCGCTGGCGGAGTGTTCAGCGTCAAGGGTTCGCCGGACCGCGCGGTGCCGATGGCGGCGCTTGCCTTCGCCGCATTTACGGCGCACAATCTGCCAGACGGTCTCGAGCCGAACCTTGAAGCCCAGTACACCTACGACCCGCCGAATTTTTCGTGGCCGTTCGGCACACACATCTGCGTGCTCGAGATCGACGTCGAAACCGGCAAGGTCGACGTGCTCAAGTACGTCGCGGTCGACGATTGCGGCGTGCAGATCAACCCATTGATTGTTGAGGGTCAAGTGGACGGCGGCGTGGTTCAGGGGCTCGCCCAGGCGCTCTTCGAAGAGGCCGTTCATGACAGCGATGGCAACCTCAAAAACGGCACGTTAGCGGAGTATCTGGTGCCTGCCGCGAGCGATGTTCCGTCAATTACAACTTCGTTCACCGTCACGCCTTCGCCTACTAATCAACTTGGCGTCAAGGGCATCGGCGAAGCTGGCACGATCGGCGCTGCGCCGGCTGTGATGAACGCCGTCGTCGACGCGCTATCCGGGCTCGGTGTCACCCACATGGACATGCCGGCGTCACCAAAGAACGTCTGGCTCGCGATCCAGGCAGCAAGTTCAAAGCAGTAACCAGAGCAAAACGACAAGAGCGATACAAAGGGGCACCACAGTGATACCTGCAGCATTTGATTACAAGAGAGCATCTTCGGCCCAAGAGGCTGTTGCGCTAATTGCTCAATACGGCGACGAGGCCAAGTTCCTCGCTGGCGGACACAGTTTGATTCCGCTTATGAAATTGCGCCTCGCTCAGCCGACGATGTTGATTGACATCGGCCGGATCAAGGACCTCTCCTATATCAAGGACGGGGGCAACCACATATCCATTGGCGCGCTGACTCGACATATGGACATCGAGAACTCGGCATTGCTAAAGCAACATGTACCGCTACTCGCCCACGCGGCCGCTCAAGTTGGCGACGCTCAGGTGCGCCACCGTGGCACAATCGGCGGCTCGCTCGCCCACGCCGACCCTGCCAGCGACCTGCCGGCGACAACTCTCGCGCTCGGGGCGACCTATATCGCTGTCGGCCCGAACGGCGAGCGCGAAATCGCGGCCAAAGATTTCTATAAGGGATTTCTGGAAAGCGCACTGAAGCCGGACGAGATCCTCACCGAGATTCGCGTACCTAAAATTACGGGCGCGGGCTGGGGCTTTCAGAAGTTCAACCGTCGCGCGCAAGACTGGGCGATCGTCGGCGTCGCCGCCTGGCGCAGTAAGGACGGCTCTGGAGTGGCCCTCGTGAACATGGGCTCGACGCCAATCTTGGCAACCAGCGTTAGCTCTGCGCTCGCCAAGGGGGCCTCCGTGGCAGACGCCGCCGACCTCGCCTCAACAGAGGCCTCGCCGCAAGATGACCTCAACGCCACCAGGGATTATCGCGTGCATTTGGCCAAGGTTTTGGTTCGCCGCGCACTCGAGGACGCGTCTAAGTAGCGCTGCGCACACTACAAATTCTTCGCGCCTTTCCGCGGCGCACGCGCATCGTCTCGTTGACGATCTACGTCTCGTTGTTCGTTTGGTCGACTTCTCACTTCGGCCTTCCGACAGATCGTGTCGCCATAGTTTCTTGGATACTCGCCGCGTTCGCTTTTGCCAACGTGGGCAGGCCGTTAGCCGCGCAATGGCAGATGCTCAAGGACTGGTCGATTTTTGCCGGACTACTGTTTGCCTACGATTACAGCCGCGGGCTCGCCGATCAACTCGGCCGTCCGGTTGATTTTACGATCGCCCGCTCTTTCGATCGGGTGCTTTTTTTTGGCGTCAACCCCAACGTCTGGTTGCAGCAACACCTCAATGTCTCGCCCGATCTGGCGTGGTACGAATACCCGTTGGCGGTGACCTACATGACGCATTTCATCGTGCCCATCGGCGCAGCCATCTACCTGTGGATCAAGAACCGCGAGCGGTGGGTTCAATACATGCGCCGTCTCGCAATTTTGTTGCTCGGCGGCGTCGCCACCTACATCGTCTTCCCCGTCGCGCCACCGTGGTTGGCGGCGCGCGAAGGTTACACCGAGCCACTCAAGCGGATCACTGCGCGCGGCTGGAGCAAGATGGGCTTGCACACGGTCTCGAAGGTGTTTGAGCGCGGTGCCGCGATCACCAATCCCGTCGCTGCAATGCCTTCGCTGCACGCCGCATTCGCATTATTCGTCGTCGTTTTCTTTTGGCACCAGATACCCAAATGGTTTCGCGGTTTCGCGCTGATATTGCCGGCCAGCATGGCGCTATGCCTCGTGTATTTCGGAGAGCACTATGTCAGCGATGTGCTAGCGGGTTGGTTGTATGTCGCGCTGGCGATGTGGTTGGCCAAAAAGTGGGAAACCCGTTATAGATCGCCGCGCAGAACTAGCGCCTAAAAACTGAATTGCGCGGCCATGCGCGTGGCGATGTACGGCTTGAAGTACTGGGCTCGAATCTCTTCGTGGAGAGGAAACTCGTCATACTTGCGCCAGCCCTCGACGTCGTCAAAGGTGGCAACAACGACGAAGTCGGCGTTAGCGCTGACAGATACGCCGAGGTTCGCACCGCAGCGGTACTCGCGAATACTGTCGATCTGCTCGGCCATCTTTATTAAGACGTCGACGCAAGTTTGCGAATGAGCCGCCGGCGCAGATTCGTTCCAAGTAAAGGCAACGATGTGTTGAATCATCGGCTTAAAGTAACCCTGCGTACGAACCGCCGTCGATTTGAATGCTTGTGCCCGTGATGTACTTGGCCTGCTCGCTGCACAGGTAGGCGACGGTCGCGCCAAAATCGGCGGGGTCGCCGATCACTCCAGCGGGAATGTCAAGAGTCGCCACATCGGGTGTCCCCCCGTACAACTGCGTGATGCGATCCGTAAGGTGCGTGCCTGGCTGCACCGTATTCACCGTTACCCCATTTGCCGCGACCTCGCGCGCCATCGTCTTCAGGTAACCGGTGACGCCGGCGCGCGCCGTGTTGGACAAAATCAAGTTCGCCATCGGCTGGCGCGCGGCCAAGGAAGTTATCGCCACCACCCGGCCCCAACCGCGCGACTGCATCTGCGGCACCGCCACCGTGCACATGCCGACGACGGACAACAGGCTCTGCTGCAGCCCCGTGACGTAACCGTCGCTCGGCGTCGTCGCGAAGTTACCGGCGGCGGGCCCGCCGCCGTTGGCTACCAAAATATCGATTTGTCCGAGTGCGGCGATCGCCTGGCGCACGAACTCGGCCCCGCCATCTTGAGTCGAGACGTCGGCGACGATGCCAACGCAGTCGTGGCCAATTTTTTTCGCCGCCGCGGCAACGCGCTCGGCATTGCGACCGCAAATCACGACGCGCACTCCCTCGTTGGCCAGCGCCGCGGCGCTGGCGAAACCGAGTCCGGCGGTGGCCGCGGCGACGGCCGCAGTGCGCTTCGAGATGCCCAGGTCCACGGAGAAACGCTAGCCCACGGCGAAACGCAAGTACCCGATTGCCGCTCTTGTCACTGCTATGCGGTGCAAGCCTCACGGCTTACGGCGCTTGTGGATTAACCCGTAGCCTTGACTGATATGAGCGAATCGAAAACAGCGTCATTGGCTTCGGTCGCCGATGTTCGCAACCAACTCGCCGCCCACCAATACCTGGCCGATGACGGCTTGGCCACGGCGGTGTTTCTCGCCTTGACACTAAAACGGCCGCTGCTGCTCGAGGGCGAGGCCGGCGTCGGCAAAACAGAGCTAGCCAAGGTTTTGTCGTCAATGACTGGCGGCGAATTAATTCGCCTGCAGTGCTACGAGGGTATCGACTCTTCACAGGCCGTCTACGACTGGGATTATTCGAGACAGTTGCTGCACCTACGAGCGGCCGAGGCCTCTGGAGAGGCGGCGTCGAAGGCGACCGCGCTGTTAGAAAATGAGTTGTACAACGAACGATTCTTGATTCGCCGCGCATTGTTGCGCGCCATCGATCACCGCGACGGCCCGCCACCAGTTCTGCTGATCGACGAGATCGACCGTGCCGACGACGAGTTCGAGGCATACCTGCTCGAAGTACTCTCCGACTTTCAGATCACCGTTCCAGAACTGGGAACATTTCGCGCCAAGAATCCCCCGATCGTGATCCTCACATCTAATCGCACGCGCGATGTGCACGATGCGCTCAAGCGCCGCTGCCTTTACCACTGGGTCGATCACCCGGACTTCGAGCGCGAGGTCAGCATCGTGCGCACCCGCGTGCCCCAAGTTGCAGAATCGCTCGCCCGCCAAGTTGCCGCCGCGGTCGAGGCTTTGCGGGCGATGAACCTGTACAAGCCGCCGGGCGTCGCCGAGACGATCGACTGGGCAACTGCGCTCGGCACGCTGGGCGTGCGCGAACTTAATGACGATGTGGTCGGGTCGACACTCGGTACCGTACTCAAGTATCGCGAAGATCACGAGCGCGTGCGCGAACAGGGCGTCGGCATTCTGGTGAAGCAAGCCTTCGAGCGCGGATTGCGTCAGAACTAGGTGGCCCGCAACAAATGAGCGCGATCTAGTGCCAGCGACGGTCGTCTCACAGTCAGAAGACATGGCGGTGGCATTCGCCAGGTTGTTGCGCGTGGCGGGACTAGTCGTGCCGCTCGATTCGGTGCTCACATTTGTGCAGGCACTCGACGTAATCGGCATCACCAACCGCGACGACGTCTATTGGGCGGCGCACACCACGTTGGTGCGTCGCGCCGAAGACCGACCGGTTTTCAACGCGGCCTTCGCCGTGTTTTGGGAGCAGCGCTCCGGCGACGCACCAACGCCAGAGTCAGACCCGATCAAGGTCACTCTCTTACTCGACGACGGAGACGAAGCCGAAAATAATGAGCAGGTCCGCAATCGCAATGAGCCCAGCATCACGATGCGCTTCTCGGCCGCCGAAACGCTACGCCAGAAGGATTTTGCCGACTACAACGACGAAGAGCTACGCGAGTCGCAACGCCTGATGCGCTCTTTGCGACTGGCTGGCCCGCCGCGACAATCAATGCGCCTGCACAAGAGCAACAAGCGCGGCGTGCAGCACGATTTGCGACGCACGGTGCGGGCGTCGCTGGCCAACGAGGGCGAACCGATTCTGCGTTATTGGCGCGAGCCCGGCGTTCGCATGCGTCGCCTCGTCGTGCTGCTCGACGTCTCGGGCTCTATGGAGCCATACGCGCGAGCGCTGTTGCGGTTCATGCACGCCGCCGTGATCGGGCGCCAGCGCGTCGAGGCATTTGCGTTTGGCACTCGCCTCACGCGCATCACCAAGGAACTCGCCAACCGCAACCCGGACAAGGCGCTGACTCGCGCCAGCGCGCAGGTACCTGATTGGAGCGGCGGCACGCGCTTGGGCGAAAGCCTGCGCAAGTTCAACGACGCTTGGGGCGTGCGCGGAATGGCCCGCGGAGCGATCGTGGTAATCCTCTCCGACGGCTGGGATCGGGGCGACCCACAGTTTCTGGCAGAGCAGATGCAGCGCCTGCAGCGCGTCGCCTTTCGCGTCGTGTGGGTCAACCCGCTCAAGGTCACGCCAGGCTACGCGCCGCTCGCGCGGGGCATGGCCGCCGCGCTGCCCTTCGTGGATGACTTCGTCGAGGGCCACTCGCTGGCCGCCCTAGAACACCTCGCCGCCGTGATTTCCCGCGATTAACTGTTAGATACCGATATGCGCGAAATTCTCAACGACCTCGATCGCTGGAAATCTGGCGGGAAGCGAATCGCCCTCGCCCGTGTCATCGACATCGAAGGCTCGGGCCCGCGCGACCCCGGGGCCTCGATGGCGGTGAATGAAGACGGCGAAGTCATCGGTTCTGTCAGCGGCGGTTGCGTCGAAGGCGCAGTCGTCGCCGAGGCGCTCGAGATTTTAAACGGCGATAATCAGCCGCGGCTAGTCAAATTTGGATACTCGGACGATGAGGCCTTCGCCGTCGGTCTGACATGCGGAGGCATCATTCATCTGTTCATTGAGCCCCTGACCTGGTGATTTAGAAGCGCGACCGTGACCTCGCTTTACCCGCAATTTGCCGAGCGCGTGCGCAATAATTTGCCGGTCGCTTTGCTCACGATTATCGACGGCCCGCACATTGGCGCGACGCTGATGGTCGTGCCCAACTCGCCAAGCGCCGGAACTCTTGGCGATCTCGAACTGGATCGCATTGCCGCGCGTGACGCCATCGGCGAGCTCGAGGCCGGCCGCACCGGCGTTCGCCATTATGGGGCGAACGGGCAGACTACGCCGGAAGACCTGCAAGATACGCCAACCGTGCGTGTTTTCGTCGACTCGTTTTCGCCGCCGCCAATCATGTGGATATTTGGAGCCGTCGATTTCACTGCAGCGCTCGCCAAGGTCGCCAAAGTACTCGGATACTATGTTGTCGTCTGCGATGCGCGCGAGGTTTTCGCCACGCGGCGGCGCTTCCCGATGGCCGACGAGGTCTTGGTGTCGTGGCCGCTGCCGCTGTTCAACGAACGAGGCGCAAATCTCGGTGCGCGCGACGCGGTGTGCATCATGACCCACGACCCAAAGTTTGATGTGCCAGCAATTGCTGGCGCACTGACGACCGCGGTCGGCTACATCGGCGTGATGGGCAGCCGCAACACGCACGCTAAACGCTTAGAGCGGCTTAACGATGTCGGCATTAACACCTCAGCACAATTGTCTCGCCTGATGTCGCCGATCGGTTTAGACATAGGAGCGCGTACGCCAGAAGAAACGGCGATCTCGATCGTTGGCGAAATAATTGCGCGGCGCACGGGTCGCAACGCGCCGTCGCTCAGTGGCGGCGACGGCCCGATCCACCGCTAGTTATTTCTAGATAGCGGGGTTGGCGTAACGCACCCAGCTGGCGATGCGCTCGTTCATCATCTGGACTTCCACGCTGCGGCCGCCGTAGGGCGCCTGTAAAACTGCGCCGGGTACTCCGAGGTACATGGCGATGTGGCCCGGCCGCCAAATTAAATCGCCGGGCTGCGCGCTCGTCGCGCTGATCGTCGTGGCGGAGTCGAACTGGGCTTGCGAACCGCGCGCAACTTGTACGCCCGCAACTCCCCACGCGAACAATGTCAGGCCAGAGCAGTCGAAGTCCTTTAGCGGAACTGCGGTGTTGATTCGGTACGGCACGCCGACTTGAGACAGCCCTGCGAAGATTGCGCGCTGATGGGCGAGGTCGGTGTTTGCCCACGCCGACTGCAGGTCGCGCGCCACGACGCCCAGCGTGACGGCGATGTGCACGGCAAGATCGTTCGTTTGCGCCGATAGGTCGGCCAGATTTTTGGCGCTACTGATGTATTCGTACTGGTTGAGCGCCGCAAGTGCCTTCGCCGCCGAGTTTGAAATTAGAGCTTCGGTGCTGTCGCCAATGCGTTTCTTCGGCGCCTTATTTTGGGGCGCCGGCAGGGCCGTTTTGGTTTCCGGGGACGCCGCCGTTGCGGGAGACGCCGCCGTCACGAGCGCGAGCGCAAGCGCGACAAGCGCAAGCATCACCACACGCGGCACTGCTGTTAGCACCACCGGAGCACGATTAGCACTAAGTCGACGAGCGAATATTGGCGAAGAGAAGGTCATCGTGGTAGGGGCTCAAACCGGGCCGCGTCGGGGGGCGACGCAGCCTGATGTTTCAGCTACGTGACAGCATATGTCATGAAACTGTAATATTTGGGGATTGTCGCCCGATCGGGCATAGTTACGGTATGAGCCAAGCCCAGCACCGCTCAGGGCGCACTGTGGCGCTTCTGCTGGCCGCCGGGAGCGGCTCTAGGTTCATGGGCGGAATTCACAAGTTGGCAGCCGACTTGGCCGGCAAACCCGTATACCAGTGGGCTATCGATGCGGCCGTGGAGGCCGAAATTGGGCCGGTCGTACTCGTCACCGGCGCCCTCGAAGTGACAATTGATCCGATGACAACGGCAGGCGCTGCAATTACGGTTTTGCACAACCCGCAGTGGAGCACCGGAATGGCGGGCTCGCTGCAAGTCGGCCTCGACGCCGCCAGGAAACTCGGTGCCGAGGCTGTCGTCGTCGGACTCGCCGATCAACCGCTTGTACCTGCGGCGGCCTGGCGACTGCTCGCCGCCTCTCAATCGCCAATTGCCGTCGCCACATATAACGGTAAGCGCGGCAATCCGGTGCGCCTGCACGCCGAACTTTGGGATGCGATACCAAAATCCGGCGACGAAGGCGCGAGATCACTACTGAGTATCTACCCCGAACTCGTTGAAGAAGTATCCTGCAAGGGGTCGTCGAGTGACATTGACACCCTCGAAGACCTAGCCCGAATCAGCAACGAAATCAGAAAGCACGATTAATGGATCTCGATCACGAATTCACCGTTGAAGTACCAGTCGCCGACGCATGGGCCATCCTCACCGACCTGCGGCGCATCGCCCCGTGCCTACCAGGCGCCGAGCTAACCGAAGTCGATGGCGATATTTATCGCGGTCAGGTCAAGGTCAAGGTCGGCCCGATTCTCGCCCAATTCAAGGGTCAGGCCAGTTTCGTTTCCCGCGACGACAGCGCACACACCGCCACCTTAAAGGGCGAGGGCCGCGACGCCACGGGCAAGGGCGCGGCCTCGGCACTGATCACGGCGCAACTCACAGCGGTAACCCCAACTAGCACCAGGTGCACCGTGCACACCGACCTGACAATCTCTGGCAAAGTCGCCCAATTTGGCCGTGGCGCAATGGCCGACATCAGCGACAAGTTATTGACTCAATTCTCGGACAACCTCAATCAATTGATCTCGTCCGGCGAGGCCACCGCGCAAGCCGAAGTCACACCGATCAATTTGTTCGGGGCCGCGGGCGCTCCAATTCTCAAGCGCTTGATCCCCATAATTATTGCAGTGGCAGTGATCGTGCTCGTGTTGCGTGTCATCATCTAACTTAGAAATTTCGCGGATAACTGAACTACTCGGTCGCAGTCCGCAGGGAAACTTTGAAGTAGTAGTGCGCACCCAACTCGGCGACCCAGTCGTGTTGCGCAATTCGCCGCTTCTGCCTAACGGAACGCCGATGCCGACGCTGTATTGGCTGTGCGGCGCCAGCGAGACAGTGCAAGTGGGCAGGCTCGAGGCCGCAGGCGGGGTCAACCAGGTTGAGGCCGAACTCGGCGCGCACGAGATCGCGGCGTCGCACGCGCGCTACGCCGCCGAGCGCGACGCGCTAATCCCCACCAATCACAGCGGACCAAGACCGTTCGGCGGGGTTGGGGGCACGCGCATCGGCGTCAAGTGTTTGCACGCCCATTTCGGCTACTGGCTCGCCGGGGGGCAAGACCCTGTGGGCCAGTGGGTGGCCGACAAGTTAGGCGCGCGGCGCATCGACTATGAAATTACGCAGCAAATCAGGCCGCAATTCGTCCCCGATGTCGCCAAAGCGGTAGCGGCCATCGACATCGGCACCAACTCGACGAACCTCCTGATCGTCTCGCCAACAGGCGACGAACTGGCACGCGAAGTCCACGTAACCCGGATCGGCGAGGGTGTCACCGACACCCGAACACTCAGCGACGCCGCCATCGCCCGCACCCTGGCGCGCCTCGAAATTTACAGGTCGCTCATCGATCAGCACGGGTCAGCAAGAATTCGAGTCGTCGCCACAGAGGCCTGCAGGCTGGCAACGAACCGCGATCAATTCTTCGCCGCGGTCAAAGACCTGCTCGGCGTGACGCCAGAGTTGCTCTCCGGCGCCGACGAGGGATTCCTCGCCTACCGCGGCGCCCTCAGCGGCTGGGCCACGACCGACGAACCGACCTTCGTCTTTGATATCGGAGGCGGCTCTACAGAGTTCATGGTTGGCACAACTGTCCCGACGAGCGTTATCAGCATCCCTGTCGGCGCCGTCGTCGTAACCGAGAACGAGTTTCATCGCGACCCGCCGCGACCAGAGGAATTGACCAACGCAATTGGCCTAGTGACTGATTTTCTCGACGACATCGTGCGCGATTATCCGGATCTCTCTAGTGCGACTCGGGTGGTCGGAGTGGCCGGAACGATAGTCACAGTCGCGGCCGTCGAACTTGGGCTAAAGAAATTTGACGCTTCTCGCCTGCACGGCATGACTCTGACACGCAGCGCGGTCGAAGACGTATTTCGCACGTTGGCAACAGAACCGCGGCTAGACAGGCTGCACAACCCTGGCTTACCTCCAGATCGTGCCGACATAATAGTCGGAGGCTGCTGCGTGCTCGTTGCAATCATGCGCAAATTGCGCCTCGATTCGATAACGGTGTCGACGCGCAATATTCTTGATGGCATCGTCGCTGAACTTCTAGAAACTGAGGTCACATGAGCCGCTCAAGTCGCCGCTTCGTGCACCCGACCACCGATGCGGCAGTTTCGCTGCGGCTGTACGGCAAGCGCGTAATGTTGCGCCCGATCACGGCGCAAGACTTCGAAGCCTGGAGCGAGGTGCGTAGGCGCAACGGCGACTGGCTACTGGTGTGGGAGCCGCGCATGTCGATCGCCTCGCCAGACCCAGCCGAAAGCCGCGACGCATTTGTTAGCCGCTGCTCCGCGCGAGATCGCGAGCGCGCGGCTGGCACCAACTATTCGTTCGGATTATTTGTCAACGGCGTTTGCGTCGGCGAGGT